>NZ_JBCNAD010000019.1:0-115664 GCF_050477905.1 Neobacillus pocheonensis
TCACCCGTCCGCCGCTAACCACCGAAGTGATTCGCTCGACTTGCATGTATTAGGCACGCCGCCAGCGTTCGTCCTGAGCCAGGATCAAACTCTCCAAGAAAGTTGATTAGCTCATTTTGTTACGTTGGCTTCGTTTCATAAGAAACGAATATTATTGTTTGTTGACGTTTTTGTTTGTTTAGTTTTCAAAGAACAATTTTCATTATCGCTCAAAAGCGACTTTATCAATATAACATAAAGCGTTTTGCGAAGTCAATAATTTTTTTAAAAAAACCGTCACCCGCGAAAACGTTAATAATTCGTTTCGCAGCGACGGTTATTAATATACCAAGTAATTTAAAAAAGGTCAATAAGGTAATTCGTTTTTTTACGATAATTTTTTATTCACCCGATAACATCTATGGAATACACCCTGACCTTTTGTCTCTATATTTACAACTTCAAGTAAATGTTTTTCAAGCAAATATTCCAGCATCACGGACATATCAACTGAATAGGGGCGCAATTCCTGTTCGCTCATAATTTCATTAAACAACCAGTAATCCTTAGTACCCAGCACTTCAAGTAAATGAGCAGCACCAATATTCGTCCGGGAATGAATCATAAACTCACTCGCCAGAAATAAAAGTTCCAATCTTTTTTCAAGTGTTTCTTCACTATTAACTAATTCTTCATATAACTTAAAAATCTCAGGCTCAATTTGTTTTACTTGGTGCCATACTGTTAACTCAGGATGCAGACCATTTTCAATTACTTCTAATCTTGCAAGATGATGCAATGAATGAACTACATGGTTATATGCATCTAAAAACTGTTTATTTTCAAATAGGGCTTTCCCATCGACATAACGTCGAATTAATTTTGCAAATTCTAAGCCCATTTTAATTTTTCGCCCGTTAAAAGGAAATTCTCGGAGTTCGGTTTTTAGATTCTCTACATACTCATTTCGATCAAAAATAATTTTTGCATTATGAAGCCATTCAAATATTTTTCGATTTGATCCAAATAAAAGCCATTCCTGCAGTTTTTCTTCCGTAATGACATGCATAGCAGCCTTTTTGTGGTCATAGGTATAGTGCTTTATAAATATTGGCTGTTCTGCCTCTTTCACGATAATTAAAAGAATTGCATCAAAAGAATCTGTTGTTTGACTTGATTTTTGCCTTTTTTCAACCAATAAAACTCCTAAAGTATTTAATTGGCTTGCCCTTTCTTGATATATAGGACGAAGAATGTCTTCCATTCATCATACCTCCATTTTTCTCGATAGCATTATAACTTCGACAATGATGAAAAATCTCCTTCAAAAATCGAAGACAAAATTCGACATTCTTCTGCTTAACCTTTTTTCTCATTACTTAAATATGGTATAGTTTCATAAGGAGGGAGAAGCATCATGGTAAAGTATTCAAGTAAAATAAATAAAATTCGCAGCTTTGCATTAATACTAATTTTTATCGGTTTTATCGTTATGTATGGTGGCATCTTTTTTCGTTCCTCACCACTTATTATGACCATCTTTATGATTTTTGGTCTTCTTTTTATCATCGCTAGTACAGTTGTTTATTTTTGGATTGGAATGCTGTCAACGAAGACCATTCAGGTTAAATGTCCAGGCTGCGGTAAAACTACAAAAATGCTTGGCAGAGTAGATATGTGTATGTATTGCAACGAACCTTTAACTCTTGATCCAAAGCTTGAAGGAAAAGAGTTCGATGAAACCTATAATAAGAAAATAGAGAAATAAAACCCAAAAAGGCAGATTTAAAAAAAATCTGCCTTTTCTCATTTATCAAATTTAATGGACCTCTTTGCTTGCACAATCAGGGCAGGACCCGTAAATTTCCATTCTGTGGTTCGCCACTTTAAAACCTGTTACATGTGAGGCTAAATGCTCCACCTCATCTAATCCGGGATAATGGAAATCAACTATTTTTCCGCACGATTCACAAATTACATGATAGTGATGGGTTGTAACAAAATCAAATCGGCTTGAAGCATCACCGTATGTCAATTCTTTTACAAGACCAACTTCACGAAATACTCTTAAATTATTGTAAACTGTCGCCACACTCATGTTAGGAAATTTCCCCTCAAGTGCTTTATAAATATCATCTGCAGTAGGATGTGACATCGAGTTTATTAAATATTCAAGTATCGCATGACGTTGCGGAGTAATACGTACCCCCGTTTCCTTCAAGGTATCCAACGCTTCTTTTAAATGATTCATCGCCATGCACCTCTTTTCTAAAAAAGATTCTTACATTATAATTGTTATAAATAGTTTACTAAGAGGATAGTACTTTTGTCAATATTGGAATACCAATAACTAAAATGAACTTTATTCTTTACTGTGTAATGTTAGTTCATTAGCCTTAAGCTGGTGGTTGACATAGCGTGCAGTTACAAATAAAAGATCAGAAAGACGATTTAAGTATGCCAAAACGAGTGGGTTCACCTCATCACCTATAGAAACAGCACATCTTTCTGCCCTCCTTGCAATTGTTCGCGCAACATGAAAAGCGGCACCTGACGGGTGTCCTCCTGGTAAAATAAAATTTGTTAATTCTGGAATCATTGCGTTCCATTCATCAATTTGTTTCTCCATTTCCTCTATATCTGAAGAAATTAGCGACCACTTCACTTCTTTTCCCTTAGGAGTTGCTAGCTCTGCACCGGCATGAAATAGATTCGTTTGTATTTTATGATATACTTTTTCAATTATTTCTTTCCCTTGAAAATTTTCCTTAGAAAGATGACCCAAGGCAAGTCCAATCATGGAATTCGTTTCATCACAAGTTCCATATGCTTCCACCCTTAAATCGTTCTTCGCAACCCTCTGACCGTAAATTAGAGAAGTTGTTCCTTTATCGCCCGTTTTAGTATAGATTTTCACCTTAAAATCCCCCTTTGTCTAAAAAACATTTTTTTATGTATTAATACTTTTCCTTCATCATATCACCGTTAAAAAAGTTTAGAAACTGTAATACTTAACATCCTTATTTTTGCATAAAAAAAAGGTCCGATTTGGACCCAAAATTTATCTGAGGAGGTATGCCCTAATAAGATGATATTCAATTTCCAATTTCTTGCATTGGACAAAAGCCTTTTATCACTAAAATAGGCTTAAGATTACGGTTACTAAGACTTTAAGTGGTGATAGAATGATTCTTTTGAAATGTTACAGGATTTTAAAATCTCAATTATTCCTACACCCATATCCCACACAAAATAGGCAAAAAAGGATGGCTTCTGCACATCCGGAAATTGTTAGTTTTATTGTTCTGATTCCATTGAAAGCCAGGCTTGTGACCATTTCTCAATTTCTTTGATGATAGGCTCTAAGGCTAGTCCTTTTTCGGTTAGGGAATATTCAATACGTACTGGTGTCTCGGGGAACACCTCGCGTTTAACGATTCCTTGATTTTCTAAATCCTTTAGTCGCTCCGAAAGAACCCTGCCACTAATACCCATAGAAGATTCTAGTGTACAAAAGCGTTTCGAACCAGTTAGCAGCTGGTAAATCACAAGACCTGTCCAGCGCTGACTCATCATCCCCATCGCTTGTTCGAATCGAGGACAAATTTTAGGTTGATTCATGGTTTCCCCTCCTATTCATAATTATCATATTACAAATCACAATAAAATTACAATACATAATAAGATTATTTGACATAAGTTAATTTCAAAATTAAAATAAGTTACATAAAGTAAGTAAGTTGTTAAATTAAATGAACTAATCACAAGTAAAATACGATATTTAAATTTTTAATCCAATACACACCAAGACTAAAAAGGTGGTCCTTAACATGAAACTTGAAGCAGATGTTTGCATAGTCGGCGGGGGTCCAGGCGGCGCATTATTAGGATATTTGCTTGCGAAACAAGGTATTTCGACCATCGTTCTCGAACGTCACACAGGGATCGACAAAGAATTTCGTGGTGAACATCTCAATCAGGACGGAGAACGCGTTTTAAAAAAATATGATTTATATAAAAAAGTTCAAGAAGCTGGCCTGCTTTTAATGGAAAGAATTGAGTACTGGCAGCATGGACACGTAATAAAAACAGTTACACCAGCAGTTGCTGACCAGCATGTTGGAATCCATGTCCCACAGAAGAATCTTTTAAAGGTATTGATTCGTGAATCTTTACCTTATCAGAATTACAATCTATTGATGGGAACAAAAGTAACTGAATTATTTTTTAACCAAAATGGCAATGTATCGGGACTTAAGGCCATAAAAGGCGACCAAGATGTGACGATTAAAAGTAAGATCGTCGTAGGTGCAGATGGCCGTTTCTCAACCGTTAGAAGACTTGCAGAAATACCCTTTTCAACCATTAAACATGGATATGACCTTCTTTGGGCAAAAATCCCAAGCCCGCAAGGATGGGAACCAACTATAAAAAATGCGCTCGTCAACGGTAAGCAGTTAGCATTGTTTACCCAGGAGGGTGGATTTATTCAAATTGGCTGGAATATTGAAGAGGATTCGTACCCCACCTTGAAAAAGCAATCCTTTGCACCCTTTATTAAGCAAGTGATTGAGGTATTTCCAGAGTTAACAGAAACAGTCCATCAGCACATTCAGTCATGGGATGATTTTATCTTATTAAAAGTACAAAGCAGTCGATCGCCTATTTGGGCGAAGGACGGGGTTGTTATTATGGGCGATGCTGCTCACACGATGAGTCCGACTGGTGCCTTTGGAATCAATTGTGCACTATTAGATGCAGATGCTTTAGCAGATATCATAAAGGAAGCGTTCGATAATAATGACATAAGTGCGGACCAATTAAGAAAGATAGAAGAGATTCGACGTGCTAAGGTAGAGAAATTACAGATGCAGCAGTTGATAAAAGAAGAAACCTATCAAGACAATTTTAAAATTCCTGCTATATCTTAAGACATTTATAATCTAATTAAAATATGGGATTGGGGAAATGACCATGGAACAAGTTCAATTAAAGGCGGATACCCTCTCTTTTTTAGAGGATAAAATAAAATTGATTAAAAAAGACGATGAAGCAATTTATCTGGTGGGACCAATTAAACTGCCTGTCAATTTAAATGGAGAAACGATTGAATTTAAATGGTATAGCTGGTTAAAGACTGAGTATGTAACCGAAGATTATCAGCAAGTCATTAATCACTTGTCTTCTGCTAAATTAGCAGAATTTCAACAATCAAGCATTCTCGTTTACGGCGATTTTGAATACGGAGAGGATGCTTTGATTCGAATGCACTCCATCTGTCACACTGGCGATATCTTTGGCAGCAAGCGCTGTGATTGTGGCTTCCAGCTTAAACAGTCAATGAAAATGATTGTGGAGCATGGAACTGGCGCATTGTTCTATTTAGCCAATCACGAAGGCCGAGGAATTGGTTTATTTAACAAGGCTATGGCCTATATTCTTCAAGAAAATGGATATGATACCGTTGAGGCGAATGAGGGTTTAGGTTTTGCTGACGATACTCGAAATTACACTGACGCGATTGATGTTCTGAAGGTTTTAAGATCAAAGCCTGTCACACTTATTACAAACAATCCTAAAAAATTGAAGGCCTTGAAAAATGCAGGTGCCCCTCTTTCCGGCAGGACTCCTTTATGGGGCGATATCTCTGAATACAATGAAAAATACTTAAATACAAAAGTAAATAAATCAGGACATTTGATGTAGCTTGGATAATGTTCCAGAATGGTTAAAGGGCATCTGCAAATGATTAGCAGATGCCCTTTTTTTCATTATTATGGAAACTTTTGTACAGCACTTTATGCTAAATTCTCTTTTATATACTGTAAAGCTTCCTCCACATGGCCTTTTACCTGAACCTTTCTCCACTCTTTGACGATCTTCCCGTCTTTATCAATAATAAAAGTAGACCTTTCAATTCCCATGTATTCTTTTCCAAAGTTTTTCTTTAATTTCCATACATCATAAGCTTCAGCTACCTTATGGTCTTCATCTGCAAGCAGCAGGAAAGGTAGTCCATACTTCTCTATAAATTTCTGGTGTCGAGCAACCGGATCCGGACTTATACCTAAAATAACGGCGTTTACATCGTTAAATTGCTGATACTGATCTCTAAAGTCACATGCTTCCGTTGTACAGCCAGGCGTCATATCTTTTGGATAAAAATAAAGGACAACATTTTTCCCTTTTAAAGCAGATAATGTTATGGTCTCCCCATTATTTGCTTCTAAGGTAAAATCTGATGCCTGCATTCCTACTTCAACTGTCATTTTTTCACCCCAAATGAAAGATTTTCCTACTTATAGCTTAACCATTCATGAAGCATATAACAACTATCCTGTCCCGCCATTTTATTTTTCCCGCTCAAACATTACTTTCGCTACAAAGGCAGCAGGTAATGTATAGCCAATTAGTGCTTCCGATACCGTAATAAGCCTTCCTATTCCATGTGGAATGACATCGCCATTGCCAACTGAAAAAAGAGTCATCGCACTAAAATAGAAGCTCGTTTCAAAAATATTATTTCTATTTTGCGGATTCACTTCAATTAATATTGAAATTCCAATTAATTCAAACAGTAGATAAATTAAACCAAAGCCGATAATTACAGTTAAGTAGACCGTACCTAAATAAAGAAAGTTGTCTACTGACACCAACTTTCCTTTAACCGTATTGGGAACAAATAAAGTTCTTAAACTCATAAAAATACAAAAAATAACAACCGGAAGTAGGAAATAGAACAACCCCATTCACCCCTAAATCAACGTGAGTTATTCTATTTCTATGCAGGCTTGGACAATAAAATATCAAAACCAAAAAGCTTAATTTCCTGCCCCTCGATATTTTTTTACGCCTTGATTCCACAAAACGACAGAAAGAATAAAAAAGATAACACCTATCACCGGAGTGATAAACGAATACCAATACCATTCTGATTTTTCAAGGAAAAATGCGGCTGGATATACTCCGACAAATGCAAACGGCAGCACCCAGGTTAATACAAACCGAATCAATTTATTATAGATATTAACAGGATATCTGCCATAGTTGCTAATATTGTACATCATCGGCATCAGCGACGTTCTCGCATCTGCCCAAAAGCTAATACAGGCAATCATAATAAACACCCCTCCATAAACAAGGGCACCACCAATCACAAACACAATAAATAATAAGGGATCATACCAATCCACTTCCAAACCCAGCCTGCTTCCAGCATAAAGCATGACAGCCAGACCAGTTACTGCCCCTAACAATGATTCCAATTCAAGCCGTTCAAGAATAATTTGAAAAAGACTGTGAATAGGCCTGGTTAAAATTCGATCGAGTTCCCCCTTCACAATATACCGTTCATTAAAATCCCAGATATTAAAAAAGGCAGAAAAAACGGCAAAGGGAATTAAGAAAAATCCATAGATAAAGATAATCTCATCTCTATTCCAACCATTGAGCAAATTAGTATGACCAAATACAACTAAAATAAAAACTAGATTAATCGCCTGTGATAGCAAATCAGAGAAAAACTCCACAAAAATATCCGCCCGGTATTGCAGCCTTGTTTTTAAATATTGTGAAATATATTGAAAAAACATAGTGAGATAAAACATTGATTAACCCCCTTGAATAACCAGCTGTTTCTTTGCCAGATGCCATAGCAATTGAATAGGAATGATTAAGACGATGACCCAAATGAATTGCTGTCCAATTGCTTCAATGGCCTGTTGATGGGAAAAGCCTTTTGTAAAAATCATACTTGGCAAATAACTGATTCCTTGAAAAGGGAGAAACTTCATAAATTCTTGTGCCCAGTCCGGAAAAAAACTAATAGGGAGCAGAAGTCCAGAAAACAAATCAATCACAACCCGTTTGGCACGAATTAGACCAGAATTGTTATATAAGAAGAAGGTTGTAATGCCTGTTAACAGATTTAATTCCGTATTAATTAAGAAGCTTAAGAGAATAGAAACCGCGAACAATCCCCACACGCTTATGTCCCACGTAAATTGAATAGGAAAAACAAAATAGACAATGATAAGACCAGGCGCGGAAAAGAAAAATAATCTAAAGATCCCCTCCCCCAGACCTTGCATCGTTTTCATGCCAAGATAATTGTAAGGTCGGATCAGTTCAATTGCTACTTTCCCATCCATTATTTCCATAGCCATTTCCCGATCAAGATTATTAAAATAAAATGCTCGAGCCATCCAAGAAACCGCAACATAGGTGGTCATTTGCACAACTGAAAGCCCTTGGATTTGTTCCTTCCCCCCATAAATGGCGGACCATAAAAAGTAATAAGCCCCAATATTAATACCATATATAAGAATACCCGTATAATAGTTTGTCCGGTAGGCAAGCATCATTAAAAAACGGATTCGGATCATCTCTAAATATTTATCCATGTATCCTGCCCCCTTCCATTAAACAGCGCCTTTTTCATAAATATTGCGGATAATCTCTTCTGTGGAAGTTTCATTAATTTTTATATCCTTTATTTTAAAAGCTGCCACCACTTTGGCAATTACCTGCGAAATGAGTTCATCATTATCTTCTAAGGTCGCAAAAAAGATTTGTTCCTTCTCATCCAAATCCCACTTAACAAGGATTTCCCTTGTTAAATTTCTAACGGCAGCAAGATCAACTTTCTCAAGAAACTGAAACTGCAGCTCTTTTCCTTCTCCCCATTTTTCCTGTAAATTTCTTAGAGCACCATCATAAATGACCTTTCCTTCATCCAGCATAATCACACGTTCACACAATGCCTCTATATCGGAAAGATCATGAGTCGTTAATAGAATCGTGGTATTATATTTCTCGTTGATTTCTTTTAAAAATTCCCGGATTTTTAACTTTACCAAGACATCGAGTCCAATAGTCGGTTCATCTAAAAAAAGTAATGGCGGGTTGTGAATTAAGGCAGCAGCCAACTCACATCTCATCCTTTGACCAAGAGATAACTTACGAACTGGCTTATCGAGGAGCGGTTCAATGTCCAATGTTTGAATGACGTGATGCATATGATCGTCATATTGTTCATCTGATACCTTATATACTTTTTTCAACAGACGGAAAGATTCCTGTACGGCGATATCCCACCATAATTGCGAGCGCTGACCGAAGACAACGCCAATTGTTTGAACGAATCTCTCCCGTTCTTTATGGGGATTCATGCCATTTACAGAGATTTTGCCGGAAGTTGGGGTTAATATGCCTGTAAGCATTTTAATTGTTGTTGATTTTCCAGCACCGTTTTCACCAATATAACCAACCATCTCTCCTTGTTTAACGGTAAAATTAATATCATTAACCGCTGGAACGACCTTATAGTTTCTTGTTAATAAATCTCTAAATGCGCCTTTTAGCCCCGTTCGGCTGGAATAGGCTTTAAATTCTTTTCTTAAGTTTTTCACTTCAATCGCATTCTTCATCCTATACCTCCTGAAACTTACCCTCATTAGTTTAGCCAAATAGCGTGGTTAAAACAACTGTTCTACACTTCAATGAATTTTCTAAAAAGATAAAAGTGATAAAAAAAGTGCTAAAATAGGAAAGAAAAGATAAAAGGAGGTAAAATTGTGCAATTTACCAATTCAGAAAGATTACATAATGAAGCTTTAGAGCATATTGTAGGCGGGGTAAACAGCCCATCACGTTCATATAAAGCAGTGGGTGGCGGTGCCCCTGTTGTAATGGAGCGAGCCCAAGGTGCTTACTTCTGGGATGTAGATGGTAACCAATATATCGATTATCTTGCAGCATACGGACCGATTATTACAGGCCATGCTCATCCGCACATAACGGAAGCCATCAAAAAAGCGGCTGAGAGTGGTGTTCTTTATGGAACCCCAACGCCTCATGAGTTGAAATTTGCAAAAATGCTAAAGGAAGCGATTCCTTCATTAGATAAAGTCCGCTTTGTTAATTCTGGAACAGAAGCCGTTATGACAACCATCCGCGTGGCGCGTGCCTATACCGGACGAGATAAAATTATCAAGTTCGCTGGTTGTTATCATGGCCACTCAGACCTTGTTCTTGTTGCGGCAGGATCTGGTCCTTCCACCCTTGGAACCCCAGATTCAGCCGGTGTTCCAAAGAGTATCGCACAGGAAGTCATTACTGTACCGTTTAATGATATTGAACCTTTTAAGGCAGCATTAGAAAAATGGGGTAACCAAATTGCTGCGGTACTTGTTGAGCCGATTGTTGGAAACTTCGGGATCGTCGAACCTATACCAGGATTTTTACAACAAGTTAACGATTTAACCCATGCTGCTGGTGCACTGGTGATTTATGATGAAGTGATTACCGCTTTCCGTTTTATGTATGGCGGGGCACAGGACTTTTTAGGTATCCAGCCTGACCTCACGGCACTTGGAAAAATTATTGGCGGCGGCCTGCCAATTGGTGCTTACGGTGGACGAAAAGAAATCATGGAAAAAGTTGCTCCGCTTGGACCAGCCTATCAAGCAGGAACGATGGCCGGAAACCCAGCGTCCATCCTTTCCGGGATTGCCTGTCTTGAAGTTTTAAAACAAGAAGGCGTTTATGATTATTTAGATCGTTTAGGAGCAATGCTCGAAGAGGGAATTTTAGAAGCAGCCAAAGAATATAATATTCAAATAACAATTAATCGTTTAAAAGGTGCATTCACTGTTTATTTTACAAACGAAAAAATTGAAAACTATGAACAAGCGGAAAATACAGATGGGGAAATGTTCGCGAAGTTTTTTAAGCTCATGCTCCATCAAGGAATTAATCTGGCTCCCTCCAAATATGAAGCCTGGTTCTTAACCATTGCTCATACAGTAGAGGATGTAGAAGCTACATTACACGCGGTTAAAAATGCATTTTCATTACTTAAATCCGAATAAATATTCATTTTTTATGCAGAAAAGGGAGTGGCAATAACTCCCTTTTATTTTTTAAATGTCCATGAAAACGGTTACATCAATAACTTCCCTCATTTATCCAACACAAAAATCCCTATACTTTTTTATCCAAAAGTTTGTATATTTATTTGATTTCTGAAAATTCATATGATACTATTAAATTATTATTTTTTATTTTTACCCTTTAACTTTTTTCCACATTAAAGAATTGCAGTATTACTTTTCTACAAACAATATTTATTAACTTATAAGTTTCATAGGAGGTGAAGCGGCTTCCGAAGGATATTCCGAAGAAGCCCAAAATAATGACACAAAGATGGACCCCTTCCTTTTTTAAAGATTTCCATAAACATGAACACGATGCCTGCGGAATCGTTGCTTGCCTTGAAAAGAGTAAACGTCCTACAAGAAAGAATATCTTTGACTGTATTGACGCACTCGTTACAATGAACCATCGCGCTGGCTTCATTAATGGTGAAGGCGATGGTGTTGGTATCCACACAGATATTCCTGTTAAGCTTTGGAAAGAAAAATTGCGTCAAGCAGGCCTTGACCCATTACTTGCTGAAAAAGAAGAATTTGCGGTAGGCCACGTCTTTATCAGCCAAAAGGTTAACTGGCAAGCTACTAAACAAGAATTACAACAAAAGCTAGTAAAATATGACTTAGAGCTAGTATTTGAAACAAATGAGGTAACTGATTCTTCCGCACTTGGACCCATTGCCATCCAGGAAAATCCTGTCTTTTGGCAAATTGCGTGTCTTTCAGCCAAAAAGGGGCAAGAACTAAATAAGGTCCTTTTTGAAGCCCTGATTGATTTTGAGAAAAATGAAAATGTCCATGTTGCATCATTTAGCCAAAACCATGTTGTTTACAAAGTTATGGGTGCTGGGGATATTCTGCCAAGATATTATCATGACCTGGCTAACCCACTTGTTGCTTCAACGATGACACTTGGCCATAACCGTTATTCAACGAACACTCTTTCAAGTTTTTTCCGGGTGCAGCCTTTTAGTGTTCTAGGACATAACGGAGAGATTAATACCATTGCAAAGCTTCGCGACGAAGCCAAAATGATCGGGGTTCCGCTTGTAAAAGACGGCAGCGACTCCCAGGATTTAAGCCGAACCATGGAAACATTAATTTGCCGTGAAGGATATTCTTTATTTGAAGCAATGGATTTGTTATTCCCGCCAATTGTTAACGAAATTAAAGCTTATTCTAGTGAACTGCAAGATTTATATACTTATTTAAGAGAAGCATGGGGCCACTTTGCCCAAGGACCGGCCGGAATCATTTCCCGCTATGCAGATGAGGCCGTATTTAGTGTTGATGCACTTGGCTTGCGTCCACTTTGGATGCTTGAAATCGAGACATCCTATCTATTCTCCTCAGAGCCAGGAATCATTCCATCCAGTGAATATGTGAATGAGCCTAAGCCATTGGCACCGGGTGAAAAGGTTGGTTTTAAATGGAACGGTGATCAATTAGCAGTTTACGAGCAAAACCGATACCAAAAAGAAGTATTTAACCGTTATAAGAATCGTTTAAATCTTAGTGAATCAAGATTCCGTTTACAGCCTCCTGTCTTAAATAAAACCGTAACAATGAATTATCCTGACAAAATTCATAACGGTCAATACAAGGCTTTCGGCTGGGAACGTGATCATATTCAATTAATCGAACAAATGGCTGAGAAAGGAATTGAACCAATTCGTTCCCTTGGCCATGATGCTCCACTTGCGGCATTAAATCCTGAACGGATTAATCTTGCTGATTATATTAAAGAAAGTGTTGCGGTAGTAACAAACCCTGCCATCGACCGTGATCGTGAAACGGAACATTTCTCAACACGGGTTATTATTGGCAAACGACCTACTCTATTTGTAAAAGAAGAAACGGAAACGGTTATTGAACTGACCACTCCGCTCTTATTAGAAGGAAAAGCAGGTTTCACTTGTTCTGAATCCTTAGGGCAGCCTAGCTTTGATCAAGTTGTTCAGCATTTCCAGGAGCAGAAATTAGTTGCATTTATCTCAACTACATTCCATAAAAACGAAAAGCTCGATGAGGCACTAGAGAGGCTTTCTTCTGAAGCCGTTCAAGCTGTTCAAGCAGGAAAAACATTACTTGTTCTTGACGATGCTAAAGCCCATCAAGAGGATGCGTACTGGATTGACCCGCATCTAGTTACTTCGGCGATTGATCAAGCACTAGTTAAAGCTGAGTTAAGACGGGATTGTTCTTTATTGCTGCGTTCTGCGGCGATTCGCTCCCTGCATGACATTATTACTGTTTTTGGTTTAGGAGCAGATTTAATCAGCCCTTATTACATGTTCCTAACCGTTTTGGATGAATCAACTACACCGTTAACCAACCTATATAGTGCCTTAACAAAAGGATTAGAAAAAGTAATCTCTACCATTGGTATTCATGAGTTAAGAGGTTATGGCCGTTTATTTTCAAGTATCGGCTTACACGAATCCATTGCGAAGGTATTAAACATTGTTAACTTCTTTGGTTCAGAAGAAATCGATGCTAATTTTGAAGCCTTAAAACAGGATTCTTTAAAAAGAGCCGAGGATTATAACAACGAGAAAGAGCGCGTCGGAAAAACCTTCCACCTCTTCCCTCGTATTTGGAAAGCAATCGGCGAGGTGGCATCTACAGGTGACTATGGTGTTTACCGCGATAAAATCACGGAACAAGAAACAGAGAACCCTACTACTATTCGACATTTAGTTCAGTTAAAACAAAGCAATAAAGCTGTTGCGCCGAATGATGTAGATATCCGTGTTGGCGACCATGATTTACCGTTTCTTATTTCGTCAATGTCTTTTGGATCACAAAATGAAATTGCCTTCCGTGCCTATGCAGAAGGTGCTGATCGCTTAAACATGGTTAGCTTGAACGGTGAAGGCGGCGAAATCAAGGATATGCTCGGAAAATATCCAAGGACACGCGGTCAACAAATTGCATCAGGACGATTTGGTGTTAACGCTGAATTATTAAATTCATCCAATCTATTAGAAATCAAAATTGGTCAAGGGGCAAAGCCTGGTGAAGGCGGACATTTACCTGGATCAAAGGTAACTGCCAAGGTAGCGGCTGCACGTAATGCTACACTTGGTTCTGACCTAATTTCACCTTCAAACAACCATGACATTTATTCGATTGAAGACTTAGCTCAAATGATTCAAGAGCTAAAGACAGCAAATGATCAAGCAAAGATTGCTGTAAAGGTGCCTGTCGTTCCTAATATCGGCACGATTGCTGTTGGTATCGCCAAGGCTGGTGCTGATATCATCACACTCAGCGGATTCGATGGCGGTACTGGTGCGGCGAGAATTCATGCGTTGCAGTACGTCGGATTGCCGGTTGAAATTGGGGTAAAAGCTGCACACAATGCCCTCCTTGAGAGTGGCCTTCGCCATAAAGTTGAAGTTTGGGCTGACGGCGGTGTGAAGAGTGCAAAAGACGTTATCAAACTTATGCTGCTAGGTGCAAACCGCGTCGGTTTTGGAACTTTAGCGATGCTATCAATTGGCTGTACTACCTGCCGTGGCTGTCACTTAGATACTTGTCATGTTGGTATCGCTACGCAAATTGAAACGGAAGCTCAAGCAAAGGATCACGGCCTGCGCCGCTTTGTACCACGACAATTAGATTTAGCCGTTCAAGGCATCATGAATCTTTTCACTGCTTTCGCTTCAGAGTTAAAGGAGCTTGCCGCGTCTGCTGGCATTAAGAATCTACAGGATGCCGTTGGTCATTCTGAATTATTGGAGCAAGTAAAAGGTGAAGGTCAGCTTAACCTCTCCCACTTACTAAAGCCTTTGGAAATCAGCCAATTTGCGAAAGTGGAAGCTTCAAAATCCATTTCAGAAGCACAAATGCAAGTAGCTGTTGGTGCTGAATATCTAGATGGCAGTGTAGATCAGCTTCATTCATCCAGAGAATTCGTAAGTGTTACCTCTGAACAACGTGTGCTTGGAAGCCGTGTCTCCTGCCACCGTGTTCGCGGCAGACTAGATGGTTCTTATAAACAGCTTCCACCTGTACAGCTTAAGTACAAAGAAGGATCCATTCCTGGAAATGGCCTTGGCGCTTATAACAGTGAAGGAATTGAAATTACTGTAAACGGAGGCGGCCAGGACGGTGTTGGTAAAACATCCTTTGGCGGTAATATTCATGTTCTTAAGTCGAAAGGAAAAAATGGCCAATTCTACAACGGTTCTGTAGGTAAAGGCTTTGGTTATGGAGCGCAAAAAGGTCTGTTAGTTGCTCAAGGAAATGCTGATGCCCGTGCGGGAATCCGTCTTTCAGGTGCAGATTTAATCATTGGCGGCCAACTAAAAAAGCCTCTTCCGGAAAAAGAAGCCGGCAACATTGGCTCAGACGCTAATATTAAAGGATTCGCATTTGAATATATGACAAACGGCCGAGGTTTAGTTCTAGGCGACCCAGGACCATGGATTTGTGCAGGTATGACTGGTGGAGTTGTTTATTCACGACTTCAGCCTGAATTGGGACTCACGAAGGATGCTCTTAAGAAAAGAATTGCGAAAGGTGCCAAGGTATCTGTCGTAGATTTAAGCGAAAAAGGAAAACAAGACATCACGGAGCTATTATCAAAGTATACAGACCTGCTTGAGCAAAACGGGCAGCCTGAAGAGTCAAATCAGCTTCGTTCTTTATTATCAAACCTAGAAAATCATTTCGTTCAAATTCTCCCTGTAAAAGAACAGGCAGATCCATCCGTATCCACAGAGTGATTAATCATAAGCGAAAAGCCCGTTTTAGCAACGGGCTTTTTCTTTTGTCACATTTTGTGGAACAATTCCTATATAAAGTCATATAATTTTCCTTGAATAAATGTTTTATTCCCTGTATAGTACAGTAATGTTAATTCTGAGCAAAATACAAAAATTATTTTTTGAAAGGAAACTATTAAGAATGAAGTTAGGTGCCCGCATTTTTAAAACGGGAATAGCTATTGTTTTATCACTATACTTAGCCCAATTATTACATTCACCCTCCCCTGTCTTCGCTGCGATTGCTGCCATATTCGCAATACAGCCGACTATTTACCGTTCCTATTTAACCATCGTTGAACAAATCCAAGGGAATATAATTGGAGCTGTAATGGCTGTTATTTTTGTACTCCTTCTCGGCAACCACTACATTGTTGTTGGACTCGCAGCAATTATTGTGATTCTCCTTAATTTAAAGCTGAAACTCGAGAAAAACATCGGTCTTTCACTGGTGACATTAATATCAATTATGGAAATACAAGGCGGCAGCTTTATTCAGTTTGCAGGAATTCGTTTTTCGACCATCATGATTGGGGTCTTTTCATCCTTCTTGGTTAATCTCGTGTTCATGCCGCCAAAATATGAAAATAAACTCTATTTTAAAATAGCTGATACTACTGAAGAAATTATTAGATGGATTCGTTTAAGCACACGTCATGACTTTGATCATCAGCTTCTGAAGACAGATATTGAAAAATTAAAAGAAAGCTATATTAAAATCAGCCAATTTTATTTAATGTACAAAGAAGAACGCAGCTATTTTAAAAAGAATACGTTAGAAAAATCTCGTAAGCTTGTTATTTACCGTCAAATGTCATCCACAGCTAAAAAAGCACTTGATACATTAAAAAAGCTCCATCGATTTGAAAATGAACTGCTGCACCTGCCGGAGAATTTTCAGCAGTCCATTCAGGAACAATTGGACTGTTTGATTTACCAGCATGAACAGCTTATGCTAAAATTTATCGGCAAAATTCCAACCCAACCGACTTATTCAGAAGGAAATGTTTGCTTGAATAAAAAGGAATTATTTGATTTATTTTTGACGCACCAAAAAGAATATGCAGAGCATAATAATCCACATATGTATCACACGATGCAAATCGTTGCCTCCATCATTGACTATAGTGAACAGGTAGAGCATCTAGATACATTAATTACAAGCTTTCATGCTTATCATTCAAACGAAGTATCCATTGAAGAAGAAAATACGGAATAAAAAACCGAAGCGGATTTTACTCCACTTCGGTTTCTTTATGTTCAAGCTGCTGTACTTGAAATAATTTATAATAATTCCCCTGCTTTACCATCAATTCATCATGTGTGCCTACTTCGACAATTTGGCCATGTTCAATCAAAACGATTCGATTAGCATGAGTGATGGTCGATAGCCGATGAGCGACAATAAAGGTGGTACGTTCCTTTGCCAACTCCTCAAGCGATCCTTGGATGGAATGCTCACTCTCTAAATCAAGTGCAGAGGTTGCCTCATCAAGTATAAGGATTGGCGGGTTCTTCAGAAATACCCTCGCAATGGCAATTCGCTGCTTTTGACCGCCGGAAAGCTTTATACCCCTTTCCCCAACCTTTGTATCATAGCCTTCTGCCAGATTTAAGATAAAATCGTGAGCGTTAGCAGCTTTGGCAGCCTGGTAAACGTCTTCATCAGTAGCCCACGGTTTACCTAATAATATATTATCCTTGACGGATTCACTAAATAAAATATTGTCTTGAAAGACAACTCCTATTTTATCTCTTAATGTTTGGACTTTAAATTGACGAATATCTACTCCATCAAGGGTTATTCGTCCTTTTGTCACATCGTAAAAACGAGGAATTAAACTAACTAGGGTTGATTTTCCGCCCCCACTCATTCCAACCAGGGCAATTGTTTCTCCCTTATTTACTTGAATGGAAATTTCCTTTAATACCATTTCTTCATTGTCATTATAGGTAAAGGAAACATCTTCAAAGGAAATAGCCCCCTTTACCTCCCTGCATTCTACAGCCTCTGGACTGTCAACGATATCATACTTTTCATCCAATAATTCAAACACCCGGTCCATAGATGCAAAGGATTGGGTAATAGTAGTGGACGAGTTAACCAATCTTCTTAATGGATTATAAAGCTTATCGATATAAGCAAAAAACGCTACCATCGTCCCTAATGAAAGTTGATGTTGAATAACTAGGTAAGCAGAATACCCTATCACAATTAATGGGGCGATATCGGTAATGGTATTAACAGCAGAAAAGGACTTCGCATTCCAACTTGTATGCTGCAGGGCCTTTTCTAAAAAATTTTTATTCTGCTTATCAAATTGTGTTTGTTCGTACTCTTCAATTGCAAAGCTTTTTATAACAGGCATCCCTTGTACCCGTTCATGCAAGTAACTTTGAACTTCCGCAAGTGCCTGCGAACGAACCCTTGTTAACTTGCGTAAGTTCCCAAAAAAGTACCTAATAGAAATAGCATAGAGTGGAAAAAGCAAAATAGATATAATGGTTAATTTAACGTTCATAGAAAACATAAGAATGATAGCAATAACAATGGTGGCGATATCCAGCCAGAGATTCATCAGCCCTGTCACAACAAACGTTTTCGTTTGTTCCACATCATTGATGACACGAGAGATAATGTCTCCAGCACGAGTATTTGCATAATACTTAAAGCTGAGCTTTTGAATATGTTTATACATCGTATCACGAAGATCATATAAAATTTTACTTGATGTCCATTGAGCAAAGTACTGCCTGTAATACTCAATCGGCGGCCTAAGAATGACAAAGATAACGATCATTACACCCATAAGAAGCATTAATTTATTTATTTTTTCATCGTTTGAGAGAGAATGATTTCCAAGGATGTCATCGACTACATACTTGATTAATATCGGTATGATAAGCGGAATGGAGAATTTAATAACTCCAATAATAATCGTTCCAATGATTTGCCATTTGTATGGCTTTACAAATTGAAGATACCTCTGAATGCTGTTCAAAGGGCACCACCTTTCTAAATATAAAGAAAACTCGCCGATTGGCGAGCCAGGGCGAAGACAGAGGCGTAGTTGCCCTTATGCTTATAGGAAAGTATAAAATTGGTAAAATTTTATACTTTCCTATAAGCCAAACGAAAACCTGTTGATTCATAATCAACAGGCGTTTAGCCATTAACGTCTGTACGTTAAATAACGTTCATACCAAATATCGATAAAATCCGGTGCAAATGGGCCATTCCTTTGTCGAATCCATTGAATCAGCTTCTCAACATTCCGCTTGAGAATTTGATCAATAACATCTGGATAATTCATTTCGCGGCGATGGCGTTCATATTCATCTTCGTCCAGCAAATTAAACGTCATATCAGGATACACCTTTATATCAAGATCATAATCAATATATTTAAGTGCTTCACCATCAAATATAAAAGGTGAACTGATATTACAGTAATAATATATACCGTCTTCACGGATCATTCCGATTACATTAAACCAGTATTGTGAATGGAAGTAACAAATGGCAGGTTCCCTTGTAATCCATGTTCTGCCATCAGATTCTGTAACAAGTGTCCGATCATTTCCACCAATAACTAAATGCTGTGACCCTTTTAAAACGGTTGTTTCTTCCCAGACGCGATGGATGTGCCCATTGTGTTTATAGCTATGTATTTGCATTGGTTCACCTTCGATGGGTACGCCCATGTTCTCCCCTACCTTCATTCCTGAACGCTTTGTAACCTAACTTTCCAAAATTCAACCGACAAAAGGCAACAAAGTAAATTCCTATTTTCTATTATTATAACGGTTGAGACCAGAATTTAAAACAAAAGAGCCACAATTCAGGTGGCTCTTTGTAAAAATTTGCGAATTTTTTCCTCATTTTCAATATATTTTATTAAAATGTAGGCGTTAAGCTCGATTCACGATAAGAATTAATGACCTCTTCTGTCTGTTTTTCAAACATTGACTGAATTTCTTTCAACTCTTTCTTCTTGAGTTGAATATCCTTTTGAATGCTTTCAAGATTCGTTTCATGTTGTAAGGTTTGCAGCTCTTCCTCAATTTGCTGGCAACGCTCAAGTTCCGCTTGAAGGTATAATAATTTTTCCATTGTTGCCATCTGCTCGGAAACTAATCGGTTAAAATGATTCATTTCCCTCACCGCCTTATTATTTGTACCTAATATGTATTCTTGAACAATCATTAATCTCCTTTGACTACTTATGTAGACTTGAGGGAAGTTTTGTCGAATTTCAGAAAAGCTCCAGCACCTATAGGCTGGGGCTAGACAGAAAAGAAGGCACTCTTTCGAATGGAAGAGTGCCTTCTAGTTAAGGATGATTAGCTTTGACCAAATTGGCCAGAGCCTCCTTGGTTCTTCTTAGCTTGAGATTGTTGGTTTTGTGCTCTTACTTCAGCAGCATTTGTTTCACTCGCAAATTCAGTACCAAATGCTCCTGCAGCTCCAGCCGCACCTGCACCAGCTTGGGATGAAGCATTTTGTTGTCTTACTTCCTGGATGTTTGTTCCAGCTGAAGTTTTGTTTGGCTGTTGATTGAAGTTTGCCATGTTAATCACCTCCACGAATATAATGTATCCATGCTTCGTGGAGATTATCCAAAAAAATTATTTAAAAATAACTTAAACGAGTAACGAAATGCCACCATCAACGATGATGGTTTGTCCTCTAATCATGCTTGAATCATCAGATAATAAGAACATGACGGTGTTTACCATGTCCTCAATTTCAACCATTCTTCCAGCAGGAGTTTTTTCTTTTGCCTCTTGTAAAAGTTCTTCACGATTTGGAAAATGCTTCAATGCTTCTGTATCAACTGCACCGCCAGAAACCGCATTAACAACAATATTTTTCGGTGCTAATTCAATCGCCAAATATCTTGTCAGCGCTTCGAGAGCTGCCTTTGATACGCCTACAACGGTGTAATTCTTCAAATAACGAATGGAACCTAGAGAGCTAATGCTGACAATCTTCCCGCCGCCATTTCTCTCCATCAATTTTGCCGCTTCCTGTGCACAAAATAAAAGGGCTTTACTATTGATGTTTAATGTCCAATCCCAATGTGATTCTTCAAGCTCCATAATCGGCCGCTGCACGCCTGAGGCAGCATTATTGACGAATACATCTAAACGGCCAAATTCCTGCTCAATCTGGGCAAACATATCTTTAATTTTATCAACATCGCCAACATTGGCTTTAATAATTAATGCTTTTCTCCCAAGTGCTTCTATTTGTTCAGCAGTTTCAAGAGCACCTTTCTTACTCCTTGCATAATTTATAACAATATCATAACCCTCTTTAGCCAGACGAAGAGCCGTTGATTTGCCAATCCCTCTGCTGCTGCCGGTAATTAATGCTACTTTTTGTGTCATCTTTCTTTTCCCTTCTTTAATCAAGTATTGCTACTATTTTAGCCTTTCCATGAATAGAAGACAATTAATAGACAAATCACTAAGAAAAATATGATGAGGAAGGGAAGTTGTAATATGTATGCGGGACGGGATATGACCGAGCTTTCAATGATGGCTAAAGCAGACTGGAAGGACGAAGAACTTACATTTTTTCATCATTCACTGCAGCAAATGGTTCCCTATTTAAATAGCGAGGGGCTAACAATACATCGAGAGATCATCGAAGAAATTGAAAACCGTGGTGGGATAAGACACTAAATAAAGAGAACGCCGTAACATAAGTCGCGGCGTTCATTCCTAAATATGGTCATGATATAGCTTTAACATCTTTTGATAGGAAACAGGAAAAGCGTACTCTTCCATTTCCTCTAACGTAACAAGCTTCCATTCGTCACACTCCACATACTCGGAACAGATTTTCCCTATATAAACCTTTATATTCCACACCAGATGTGAAAAAACATGTTCAATTTGCCCGATAATTTGCTCGAGCTGGACGGATAGATGGAGAGACTTATTAAATTCTGTTGTCACTTTTTCTCGGTCGGCCTGCAATGGGTGATCAATTTCTACATTTGGGAATTCCCAGAGATTTGCAAGTAAACCTGTTGAGGGTCGTTTATGAATGAGGACCTTCCCGTTTTCAGCAATAAGAATCGCTGCTGCTAACTGAACATCCCGCGTTTTCGTTTTTTTTGTTTTAACTGGAAGCTCATTTTGAACTCCCTCATAAAACCCATGGCAATGTTCGCGAACTGGGCATAATAAGCAGGATGGTGAGGTCGGAGTGCAGATTAATGCCCCTAATTCCATTAATGCTTGGTTAAAGGCCGATGGATCGTCATGCGAAATTAATTCCCGAACTGCTTTTTCAAAAATTTTACGAGTAGATGGTTTCGCAATATCTTCCCAAATGGAAAGGATTCTTGACAATACTCTCATTACATTGCCATCAACCGCAGGTTCAGGAATTCCATAGGCTATACTTAAAATAGCACCAGCCGTATATGGGCCGACCCCTTTAAGTTTGGCAATTTCTTCTGGTTTGTTAGGAACTTCACTATTATAATTTTCTCGAACTTCCTTGACGGCAGATTGCAAATTTCGCACTCTGGAGTAATACCCCAACCCTTCCCATGCTTTAAGGACTTTATCTTCTTCGGCATCGGCGAGGTCCTCAATGGTTGGAAACCACTCGATAAAGCGGTTAAAATATGGAATAACTGTGTCAACTCTTGTTTGCTGCAGCATAATTTCTGACACCCACACCTTGTATGGGTCTTGGTCTTTCCGCCAAGGCAGGTCACGCTGCTCGGCTTTAAACCAAGAAATTAAATCATTTTGAAAAGCATTTATATTGATTTCTTCGATATTTTTTAGTTCAATTATCATAACTTTATGTCCTCCGTTAAACAATACTAAGAAAAGCGGAAGCGCCTGGATCAGCCCCGACCAGCATAAGTCGCTCCCAAAAGGAAGGCGCTTTTTGCCTTCCATTTGGGAGTGGCTTAGACCAAAGAGGGGCTAGGCGCTGGAGCTAGACAATTCTCAAAGTGGAATTTTATATTTTACTATCAAAAGAAAACCATTTTCGTTTTACGATAAGACAAATTTTCTGTTTTGACAAGAATATTTTAAAGGAGGATTTTCCTTTTGGATACTGGAACTCATGTTGTAATGGGCATTGCTCTAGGTGGTCTTGCTACCCTTGACCCTGTTGTGGCAAGCAGCCATGCAAATACAACCAGTGTTTTAATTGCGACAATAGCAGGTTCACAAATACCAGATATTGACACCGTTTTAAAACTGAGGAATAATGCGATTTACATTCGAAATCATCGTGGGGTCACTCACTCCATTCCTGCTGTCATCCTTTGGCCCATCCTTATTGTGGCAGTTATCTTTCCTTTTTTTACGAATGCCAATTTGCTACATCTCTGGGCATGGACGTTTGCTGCCGTATTTATCCATGTATTCGTTGATATATTTAATGCCTACGGAACTCAAGCCCTTAGACCATTCTCGTCAAAATGGGTGGCGCTCGGAGTAATAAATACTTTTGATCCTATCATATTTGGGATTCACGTCATTGGGATTTTCATTTGGATACTAGGAGCAAATCCAGGATATACTTTTCTGATAATGTACGCTGTTATCATCGGCTACTATCTAAGAAGGTACCAAGCCAAAAAAAGAGTTTTGGTGGAGGTAAGATCAATGATTCCTGATGCAACAGAAATCATTATCGCACCAACAATGAAGTTTCATCAATGGAGAATTGCTGCCATGAATGAAAACATGTTTTTTGTTGGAAGGTCCGAAGACGAAAAAGTTGAAATTTTGGATCGTTTTAAGCGAGTTCCAGTTCCGCAGACATCCTTGATTGAAGCAGCGAAAAAAGATGCTAACATTTCTGCTTTTCTTTCGTTCTCACCGGTATATCGGTGGGAAATAGATGAATTCAATGATTATTATGAGGTTCGCTTTATTGATTTGCGCTATCGCAGTAATGGCCACTATCCTTTTGTAGCCGTCGTGCAATTAGATTGTAATTTAAAAAGAATGACCTCTTATACAGGCTGGGTGTTCAGCGAAAAAAAATTGCGTAAGAAATTAGGGGTTATCCCAAGTTAAAAAAGCAAGTGACGAGTGGGTCACTTGCTTTTTTAATGGAGTGTATTTTTTGCTTGATCCAGAAAATGCTTATATTTTGGATTTGTCGCTGCGAATTCATGAAGCCTATCGCCATAATGTTCAATCCACTGTTTCACGATTCTTTCTGTCATTTCACTTCCCATGTATTCCCTGCCCGCCTTTGCATAGGTTGTTTCAAAGTCTTCCCAAAGAAGCTCAACCCAAGTTCGAGCTTGCTGATAGGAAAGTTGATCATTTTTTCCTAAAAGCAGACTAGCTAATCTTTCATGGTAATCATTCATATACACACCTCATCTGGCAATTTCTTTTAACATAACCGAAAAAATTTAGGCAAATACTATCATTACGTGGTAAGCATTGAGAATACTTTGCTTTTCACGTGTTTCTCATTCCCTTGTATGGAGGTACAGCATGAGAAATAAACAAACTGGTTTTCCTAACCAAAATAACAATAAGTTTGAGGGAGAACCTCGAGCTAAGGCAGAATACGCATCAAAAAGAGCAAATGGTACAATTAATACGCATCCACAAGAGCGTATGCGTGCCTCTGGCGAACGCGATGATGAATCGCCTCAGTTTTAAGCTGTAGTAACAATACAAACCAGAGAACATATTCTCTGGTTTGTTACTTCAACCACTTTAATAGGGATATTGGCAGTGCTTCTTCAGTTCCATCCCCCTTTAATCGGTAACCCCAGGCAAAAACGCCATTCATATAATCAATTTTGAAATATTGTCCAGGGTCCCCTTCGATTTCGTAAATTTCCCCAGGGTGAAATGAATTAGGGTCTAAAAGATAGGCCTTTGCCATTAATACTTTTCTTTCAAGAACGGCAAATTCATTGACCATTCCCATTTGCTCCGCTTTTCTCGCTTTTTCTTGAAGCATCGCAATTTCTTGTTTTAATTCATGCTCCGACATGTCACTATACCGTTTCTCCTGCTGCATCCTGTTCCCTCCCATTTCTCTTTATTTTAGTATAGTTTTTTTTGTACAATTAATAAAGGTAAAAACCATTTGAAGGAGATACTTTAATGAAAACAATTATCGTAACTGGAGCTGGATCAGGTTTAGGTAAAGAGTTAGCTGTGCATTTTTCACAAAAGGGATATCACCTTTTATTAGTTGGAAGGAGCATTGATAAATTAACTGCTGCTAAGAATGAGATTGAAGCCGTCGGTGGTAAAGCGGATATCCTTGGGATAGATATTCGAAATGAAGACGAGGTTTCTGAGAAAATTAATTCAGTAAGTGGTACATACGAAATAGCTGGATTGGTCAATAATGCTGGTTTAGGGCATTTTGGACCTTTTGTGGATATTGAGGAAAAGCAAATTACAGATATGTTGGATACAAATGTTTTGGGAACTATTTTAATGACAAAAGCTGTTTTACCTCTTCTTCTTAGTAATGGTAAAGGAAGGATTATGAATATTATTTCTACAGCCGGTTTACGTGGAAAAGTCAATGAAGCTGTGTATGTCGCGAGTAAATTTGCGGTAAGAGGCTTCACTGAAAGCTTGCAAAAGGAATTTGAGGGCAGTGGCATCAAGATAAACGCTGTCTATATGGGAGGCATGGCGACGCCATTTTGGGAAGGCAGCGACCATATTAAAAATCCATCGCGGCTCAAGTCGGCGAAAGAAGTTGCTGAGTTGATTTTTGAGCAAATGGATCAAGATGAGATAATTATTGAGAGTAAAAAATGATAACGGGAACCGTCAGCAAAGTGTAACTCTTGGGGACTCGGTAACCTAAAAACGGTGGGGCCGGGTCCTCTATATGCCCTCTTGCGGACTCGACCACCCAAAAACGGTGGGGCCGGGTCCTCTATATGCCCTCTTGCGGACTCGACCACCAAAATACGGTGGGGCCGGGTCCTCTATATGCCCTCTTGCGGACTCGACCACCAAAATACGGTGGGACTGTGTCCTCTATATCCCCTCTTGCGGACTCGATCACTCGATCATCTGCTTACCGTATCCTCAATAAAATTCCCCCTCATGATTCTTCTATTTCAGCTAAAAACCTTTCAATAAGCTCCATCGTAAAGCCCTTCCGATATAATGCTTGCTTCATCTTTTGCTCGTATTCGAAGCCGCTGTATTTGGAATATTTACGATGTGCTTTTTCCCCCTGGAACCTGATGGCTTCCATTTCGGCGTCATCTTCTTTATTAGCATCAGTCTCATTTACAGCAATATTAATGACCTCAAAAGGATAACCTTTTCTTAGCAGCAATTGCTCAAGTTTTTGTTTTTGAATCTTAAGAGAGTCCTTAGAGTTCTTTTGAAAAAACTTCTCGCTCATTTTTGTTGCTTTTTCAATCTGCAGCTCTAGAGAATATTCCCCAAGAGCTTTAAGCCGTAACCCTTCCTCAATTCCTCTTTCCTTTAACTCCAGCTTAATTAAATCAGGTCCCTTATCAGTCGTGTTTGCCTGAGTTCTAACAAACGCAAAAGCATAATCTTCATCATTGATGTATTTTTGAGATGTTAATTTGTGAACCACTTCCTCGATGACAGGTTCCTCAACCTCTTTTTGATTTAGATAATCAATGATTTCCTTAGCAGACCTCATTCTCCAAGATAAATAATTTATCGCTAAATTATAAGCTTTACGAATGTCATCCTGGAACTGAATCTCCATAAAGGAGAAATCATCAATTTCTATGCCTTTTTTTAATTGAAATTTTATTAATACATCGCTATCCACGCTAAAGGCAAATTCCTCACCCTTGCCGTAATCCATGAAAACATTAAAGCGATCCTGATTTTTTTGTTGTGTGGTGATTTTTGTTATAATGGCCATTTCCTTCACCTCAACAATACTTTACCATATTCTGCATCCATTTATAGTAAAATAAAACTATAAGGGGGTGTGGCATTTGAAAATTGCAATCGCCGGCGGGACTGGATTTGTTGGAAAAGCACTCGTAGATCATTTCATGAAAAACAATCATGAAATTGTTATTTTAACTAGACACATACCGAACATAAAAAAGCGTGATAATATTCGATATGTACAATGGCTAAGTGCTCATTCAGACCCAATTTCCCACCTTCAAAATACCGACATATTCATCAACCTTGCTGGGGAATCGATTAACAGCGGCAGATGGACTGACCAAAGAAAAAACAAAATATTAATAAGTCGGCTTGAGGCTGTAAAAGAATTATTAGCGATAATGAAAAAATTGGACCGAAAACCGATTGTCTTTATTAATGCAAGTGCAATCGGGATTTATGGAACTTCATTAGACAAGGTGTTTACCGAAGATAAGCAAATACTCGGGAATGACTTCTTAGCTGAAACCGTGAGACAATGGGAATACGAGGCAAGCTTCGTAGCTAGATTGGGAATTCGTACTGCTTTTTGCAGATTCGGAATTATCCTTGATCGAAATGAAGGGGCATTGCCCAAAATCGCTCTTCCCTATAAGGCATATATCGGCGGTAATATAGGTCATGGCAGACAATGGATGTCATGGATTCATATCGAAGATGTTGTGAAAGGAATTTCTTTTATAATTGAAAATGAGGTCGTTAATGGCCCTATAAATTTCACTGCACCAAATCCAGTTCCCATGAGCGAGTTTGGAAAAACACTTGCTTTAGTGTTACATCGGCCCCACTGGCTTTCAGTTCCTAGCTTCGCCCTTCAAATATTATTGGGAGAAATGAGTACATTAGTAGTGGATGGTCAGAAGGTGCTACCGAATAAATTAATCGCATCAGGATTCGAATTCACTTTCCCAAACCTCGATAAAGCTTTACAAAATATATTTTCTTAAAATCAGTATCATTCCTTTCTTAAAAGGTAAAAATGGAATTAAGTACATAAAGTGCTAAATTTTTACCACTAAGCTTGATGACGATTAACAAAATATGTTGAAAGGAATGAGCAAAATGGCTGAAAAGAAGAAAAAGGATAAGGATA
This sequence comes from Neobacillus pocheonensis, assembly GCF_050477905.1. Classification (NCBI taxonomy): domain Bacteria; kingdom Bacillati; phylum Bacillota; class Bacilli; order Caryophanales; family Bacillaceae; genus Neobacillus; species Neobacillus pocheonensis. Next base: position 27,710 of record NZ_JBCNAD010000019.1, read on the forward strand.
GAGGGAAATACACTTTATCAAGTATGCAAGAGGTATCATATCAACGCGAATTTAAAATGGCAGACCGCGCAGGCGGCTATTCAGACAGAAAAACAAAGCTTTAATTTTAAAGAAATTTCCATTAATGGACCCCTTCCAAATTGTTAAAACTAGTATAGAGAGCACTTTTTGCTCTCACTAGTTAACAGTTGAAAGGGGTTTTTTGTAATGGGTCGTTCACGCGGGCATGGTTCACGAGATAAAAACAAGGCTTCACTTCCACAGGTGCCAAAGAACATGAAATCAGATGGTATTGATGTTGAGTTTTCTAAAGAGATGGCTGATGGAGCTGACCTCGAGGCATTAGCACGAGCTAATGCTGCTAACCAGCGAGTTCAAAATCGAAATAGAAAATAATCCCTAAAAAAGAAGCAGGTTTTGCCCTGCTTCTTTACTATAATGAAAGGGGGAAATAAGTTTATTCATTGAACTCAAAAGGAGAGGTATATTTTAGAACTCGGTAAAGCTAATTCAGGTTAACATTTTTGGCATTACCTTTTTTGAAATAGCCTTTGATAAATGGTGCAGCATATCGGTCAAGTCCGAAGTAGTAAGCACCAGTTCCAGCGAATAAAAGAATCATGGCTGCTGTATAAAGTATTGGGTTTGTGCTTGTTGTTCCTGCCAACATAAAGTTAAAGTTCATGAATGCACCGGCGATTAATGCTGGAATAGTTGCTAAGCCCACGATTAATCCTACACCGACAAGCATTTCTCCCCAAGGAATTAATACGTTAAAGATATGAACGTTTGGGATTGCAAATTGTTGTAAAAAGTCTGCGTACCAAGCTTGCACTGCAGGATGTTCCCCTGTTGCATTTGCCAATGCTCCTTTAAGGAAGCCGCCTGCATCAAATCCACCTGTAAGTTTATGATAGCCTGCCTCAATCCATTGTAATCCAAGCCATACTCTTATCACTGTCCATACAACTGCTGCTTGAGGGGTTTTGAACCATCTCATCACAATCATCTCCTATTTTTCTTGCGAAATTCTTCACAAGTTTAATCATGATTTTTTACTTCCCCTTTTAATTCGGGGTGGTTCAGCTAGCTGTTTCTTGTAGAGTAAGTTTGTGAATTCTTTCACTATCTTCTCTACACTTTTAATATACGCTCCTCTATAAAAAATGACAACGACTTTCACAGTTTTTTAACATATTAATATTAGAAATATGAAAAGAATGTGAACCCAAAGCGCTGAGTTGTGGATAGTGTGAATAACAATGTGGAGCACTTATAATAGTGTACTTTTTATGTGGATAAAAATGTGGATAAAAAAGAGCATCCAAATTATTTAGATGCTCTTATAGTGTTTCTTTTATAAAGCAGATACTTTTTCTTCCGTTGAGGCAATGGCAGGTTCATATTCGCCGAGGATTGAAAAATAAAAAATCGTTTCTTGTTGTTTGACTAGCTTCTCTAAATCCTTTTTTGAAGCCTTGATGACAAATACTCCTTTTGAGACTTCATCAATCCAAGTAATTGAAGGATTGGAATAAGTTTTTGCCAGCCCAGTTACTAACCAAAACTCTTTTGGCTGCACTTTACTTTGCTCAACAGCGGCTGATGCAGTTGATTTGAAACTTCTTTTTATTGCATCGTTTTGGCTGACGTAAACCAAATCTTCAATAACCGCACTTGCTGTAGGAAACATCCCTGCTCCAGGGCCCTGAAGGGTGATTCTGCCAACAATATCCGAATGAAGACTAACAGCATTCTCAACGCCTTCTACATGATAAAAAGGATTCTCATTCCCGACAAGTACCGGTTTAACTGTTCCCTTTATTTGACTTCCTTCTTTACTAATACTTGCAAGATGTTTAAATCTTAAGCCTAATTTTTCGGCTGCTCCGATTAATTCACTTGTGATGGATGTAATCCCTTCACGTTCAACCTCCTGCCAATTCGGTTCTTCCCCAAAAGCAATTCGGCTGAGAATCATCGTTTTGTAAAAAGCATCAAAACCCTCGACATCATTGGTTGGATCTGCTTCGGCATAGCCATTTTTTTGTGCTTGTAATAAGGCTTCTGCAAATGACCACTTCTTATCTCTCATTTCAGTAAGAATGAAATTTGATGTTCCATTTAGAATTCCTTGAATTTGCTGAACGCGGTTAACCTTTAAAAGTTGTCTAAGCGTTTGAATCACCGGAATTCCTCCGGCAACTGTGGCCTCAAATCCTACCGAGACGTTATTTTGTTCTGCAAGCTCAATCAGTTGTTTTCCGTGGTGTGCAAACATTTCTTTATTGGCTGTAATAATGTGGCAGCCCCGCTCGATTGCTTTTTGCAAAATTGTAAAGGTTGGCTCCCTATTTACAATCGCTTCAATTACAATATCCAGTTTTGGCAGGCGAAGTATCTCTTCAAAGTCTGTTGTTACTAATACTTCTTTATGAATGTTTCTTTCTCTCTGTTTATTTTTAATTAGAACAGCCGCCACTTCCACCTTTTTACCTAAAGCGGACTCTAATTCTTCCGCGTGAGATTGAATTGTCCGATAAACTCCTTCACCAACCGTACCAAAACCTAAGATTGCCACCTTTACTACAGTCATTCTTTACACCCCTTCTTTAAATGGTATGAAAATACGAAAAGCCCTCTTCATAAGAAGAGGGCACGGAATCCTCCTCTTATCTATCAGGTTTAAAACCTGCAGGAATTAGCACCTTTTCAAGGAATTCCTTGAAGGTTGCCGGGCTTCATCGGGCCATGTCCCTCCGCCGCTCTGGATAAGAGATATATAATTTTTCATTAATTTACCAAGATATAAAAAGAATGTTAGCTGAATCTTCTGTCAATGTCAATAGTTTTTTTATTAAAGCGGCAATAACGCAATGGTATCCATTGCACTTATTTTTTCAATCATATTGAGCCATTCCTGCGGCTTATTTGGCAGCACGGAATAGTAGGTAGTTAGAAAATCTTTTACTAGAGAAGCTGGCACTTCATCAAGCTCTTCATTAGTGGGCATAAAGCATAAATCCAGTCCTGAAACAGCTTCACCATTATTTTCCCATGAAGGGTGAACATAAGAAAGATTTAGTCTTTTATAGCCTAAATGGGAAAGGACTTCCCTGCGAACATAAGGATCCATGACCCTTACCCCTCCAAATTCGTGCTCCGCTACTCTGTATGGATCATAAATTTCGGCGAACATACCAAATAGCTCTTTTCCGTTATCCTTCGCAAGCTTTTGTAAATCCTGCAGCCTATTCTTTGCTAAAAAGCGTCCAAGACTTAGTCCCGGTTTACTGATAATAGTGAAATCAGTCATCGCAATATTCCAGTCAGGGTAATAGCGGTATTCCGTTGCTCCTACTACCTGCTCGTTATCAACAGCGACATATACACGAATACTAGGATCTTCTAATGGCTCTTTCCAAAGTTCATAATCCAAAACTTCTTCAGACGGAAAAATTTTTCCCATTAAATCATGAAGCTTTTTAAAATTTGCGTCGTCAATGCTGGTTATGCGTTTATATTCCATTTCATATATTCCCCCTTATTTATTTGAATGGATTTTTCCATTCCATGATTACTGCATTGTTGCAGGATTCTTCATCATCGAGATAATTCTTTGCTACCCCTAGTGGCACACGGCCGCAGCGCAGCAGGAACGTAATGACAGGGTCCTTTATTTCTCCCCCAATGGTAGCGGCTAAATACTCTCCCGGAGTCATTTGATGCGACACTTTGTGATAACCCGGCATCCGTCCACCACCTACAAGGCGATCATAGCCTTTTTCGATAACAACATGATACATCGCCTGCATCATTAACTTCCCAAGACCAAGTTTTCTGTAATTTGGGCGAACGCTTATATCGACAATATACAAGGAATTTCCATTTGAATTATGGTTTTGAATGTACCCATGATCGGTAATTTCCTCCCATGAGTGATTCAACTCATCCGGATCAAAATCCACACAAAGACCGGTAAGTGAACCGGCTAATTTTCCATCTATTTCTACACATAAAGCTCCTTCTGGAAAAAGAGTAACATGGTTCGTTAATTGCTCTTTATTCCACCATAATTCTGATGGAAAAGGCGGTGGAAAGCATTCTGCTTGAATCTCTATTAGCTGGTCAAAATCCTCTTGTGTGTAATTGCGAATGATGATTGGCTTAGGCTGATTTAGGTCAAAAACATAAAATTCACTTCGGTACATACCAATCACATCCCTTATTTTTCCCAATCAGTATACAAATCGGTTCTGCGGTCCCGCCAGGTTGTAACGGACCCGCGTTCACGTACTTCGTATAAAAGGGCTAAATCAAGGTCGGCTGTAACGACCATATCATCATTGATCTCCCCTTCCACTAAAATGCCGCGTGGCGGGAAAGGAATATCATTAGGTGTTATAATGACTGCCTGGCCAAAATTAGCCCGCATAAAATCCACTGTTGGAAGGGAACCAACTGTTCCGGTTAAAACGACATATACTTGGTTTTCGATTGCCCGTGCATGACTCGTATAACGGACCCGGTGAAAGCCATGACGATCATCCGTGCAGGATGGACAGAAAATGACATCAGCGCCTTTAGCCTTAGCCATTCGGACAATTTCTGGAAACTCAATATCATAGCATGTAAGGAGCGCAATTCTTCCTTTGTTTGTTTCAAAAATCTGAAACGAATCACCAGGCTCCATACTCCACTCCTTCACTTCTGTAGGGGTAATATGTAGCTTTGCCTGTTCGCCGATTCGGCCATCTGGATAAAATAAATGGGCAGTATTATAAAGCTTATTATCTTTTTTAATAACATGTGTACCGGCAATAATATGCATGTTGGTCTGCTTCGCAAAATTAGAAAACAACACGCGATATTGTTCTGTAAAGTTTGGCAGATCATCGATCGTCAAGCTTTTTCCAGTTCCATTCCCAATCGATAAAAGCTGAGTGGTAAAGAACTCTGGGAAAAGGACAAATTCTGCTCCAAATTCTTCAGCAGTCTTTATATAATGCTCACACTGAGCGGCGAATTCTTCGAAGGAATTAATCGTATGTAAATGGTATTGCACTACAGATACTCTAAGTTTCATTTGTCTCCTCCAGTCTTATTTTGGAAAAATTACCATAATGAAATTATCTATTATTTTAGTTTTTTATACAAATGAAAAGCCCGCCTATTAGGCGAGCCCTTTATTATTGCTGCAGTTTTCCTTCAGCTAGTTTAATTTGCACTTTGACCTGCTCAGGTGAGGTTCCACCGAAGCTATTACGGACAGCGACAACATGTTCTGGAGCAAGCACTTCATAAATATCTTCTTCAAATAATGGACTAAATTTCTGATATTCGTCAAAGCTTAAATCTAGCAAAAATTTATTAGATTGAATCGCGTATAAAACAATTTTTCCAATGACTTCATGGGCATCACGGAACGGCAGCCCTTTTCTCACCAAGTAATCGGCAATATCTGTCGCATTTGAAAAGTCATTGTTAATCGCTTTACGCATGATGTCTTTTTTAACAGTCATTGTTTCAATCATTGGAGCTAACAGTTTTAATGAGCCTTCAAGGGTTTCTACGGTATCAAACATACCTTCCTTGTCTTCTTGTAAATCTTTATTGTAAGCAAGTGGCAGCCCTTTTAGAACGGTTAATAAGCCAATCAAATTGCCATAGGTACGTCCTGTTTTTCCTCTTAGCAATTCCGGAACATCAGGGTTCTTCTTTTGCGGCATGATGCTTGACCCGGTGCAAAAAGAATCATCAAGCTCAACAAATTGGAATTCCTGACTTGACCAAATTACTAGTTCTTCAGAGAATCTAGAAATATGAGTCATGATTATCGATCCAATTGATAAAAATTCAAGGATAAAGTCGCGGTCGCTGACTGCATCCATACTATTTGGATAGATTGTTTCGAATCCGAGCAGGTCGGCGACAAGTTCGCGGTTTATTGGAAAGGTCGTCCCTGCTAATGCTCCAGATCCAAGCGGAAGCCAGTTTACACGTTTTAATGAATCAAGTAATCTCTCTTTATCACGTTCAAACATCCAAAAATAAGCCATTAGGTGATGCGCAAAAGATACAGGCTGAGCACGCTGCAAATGAGTATACCCAGGAATCAGTGTTTCGACATTCTCCTTAGCTTGCTTGATGATCGCTTCTTGTACATTTTCGACTAATTTTATTAACTCAATTGTTTTTGTTCTTAAATAAAGATGCATATCTGTCGCTACTTGATCGTTACGGCTGCGTCCTGTATGAAGCTTACCGCCCACCGGGCCGATTTTTTCAATCAAGAGCTTTTCAATATTCATATGAATATCTTCATCTTCTACTAAAAACTCAACTTCGTTATCATCTACCATTTTTTTAATAGAAAGAAGTCCTTCTTTAATCTTATTTGCATCGTCCATTGGAATAATGCCGCATTCCCCTAACATTGTTATATGGGCAATGCTCCCTGCAATATCTTCTTTTGCTAATTTTTGATCAAAAGAGATCGAAGCAGTAAATTCTTCAACTAATTTATTCGTTTCTTTTGTAAAACGTCCGCCCCATAGCTTAGACATGTAATTTTCCCCTTTCAAACTGGGCTTTTCTAGCGTTTTATTGCCTTAGATAAAATTTATCGGCGGATTTTTCATGTTTATCGGCGAATCCAACCATTTTATCGGTGAATCTTGAATTATATCGGCGAATTTTCAATTTTATCGGCGAATCGCAAAATACCAAAAGTAAAACCTCAAAATAGAGCCTTCCATTAAACAGTTTGCCCCCGAAATTTAGGCTTCGAGGGCGCTTTAGAATTATTTTAAAACTGATTCTTTTTTTGTTACCTCTGAATAAACCTTTGTTGGTAATCCCCAGAGTTTGATAAAACCAACCGCTGCATTATGATCAAAGGCATCTCCTTTTGCATAGGTTGCTAGTTCCTCGTTATAAAGGCTGTATGGAGATTTACGGCCAACAACTGTATGATTGCCTTTATGAAGCTTAACACGGATGGTTCCCGTAACGGTCTTTTGTGTTTCATTAATAAACGCATCAAGGGCTGGTTTTATTGGTGAATACCAAAGGCCCTCATAAATGATTTTCGCCATCTGCTGCTCAACCTGTGTCTTAAATTGCGTTACCTCACGAGTCAATGTTAAAAACTCTAATTCCTTATGAGAATTGATTAATATTAACGCAGCAGGGTTTTCATAGACTTCACGTGATTTAATTCCTACTAATCTATTTTCGATATGATCGATACGGCCAACGCCATGCTTGCCGCCAAGCCCGTTCAACGTTTCAATTAATTGAACTAATGGAAGCTTTTCACCATTTAAGGCAACAGGAACACCTTGTTCGAAATCAATTTCAACATATTCCGCTTGGTCCGGAGTCAGTTCAATTGGATTCGTCCAATCGTATGCTGCTTCAGGGGCCTCTGCCCAAGGATCTTCAAGAACTCCTGCTTCACATGCACGTCCCCAGATATTCGCATCAATCGAGAACGGATTATCTAAATCAACAGGAATTGGAATACCGTTTTCCTGTGCATACTTGATTTCCTCATCACGTGTCATACCCCATTCACGCACAGGAGCGACTACTTTTAAACTTGGATTTAATGCTTGGACTGAAACTTCAAAGCGAACTTGGTCATTTCCTTTACCAGTACAGCCGTGGGCAACTGCCGCTGCACCCTCTTGTTCTGCAACCTCTACTAGTAATTTTGAAATTAATGGTCTTGAAAGGGCTGAGGATAGCGGATACTTTCCTTCATATAAACAATTAGCCTTCAAAGCTGGAAGAATATATTCCTTAGCTAATAATTCTTTCGCGTCAACCATAATCGCTTTAATGGCGCCAACGTTTAGGGCTTTATTTTTAATTGCTTCCAGATCTTTTCCTTCACCAACATCAAGTCCTAATGCAATTACATCGTAGCCGTATTTTTCCTGAATCCATTTAACCGAAACTGAAGTATCTAAACCGCCTGAATAGGCTAAAACAATTTTCTCTTTAGTCATTTTTAAAAATCTCCTTACATTTTCATGTATTATTATTCAATCGATAGAATTATTATACACTAAATCTCAAAAAAATAAATACTATTATGCTAGTAATAATTTCAAAATTGCTTTTTGTGCATGTAAACGGTTTTCTGCCTCATCAAATACAACAGAATGTGGTCCATCGATGATTTCAGCGGTTACCTCTTCGCCACGATGTGCTGGCAAACAATGTAAGAAGATGAAGTCTTCTTTAGCATACTTGCAAAGCTCTGCATTTACTTGATAGGACGAGAATGCCTTAAGTCTCTTTTCTGTCTCTTCCTCCTGCCCCATGCTGGTCCAGACATCTGTCACGATGACATCAGCATCTTTAATGGCTTCGACAGGGTCATTCGTAATCATTACTGTACTTCCAAATTGTTTCCCTGCTTTAATTGACTTTTCAGTGATTGTTCCATTTGGAAGATATCCTGGAGGGCTGGCAATAGTTATATCCATTCCCACCTTTACCGCCCCTTCCATTAAGGAGTGGGCCATATTATTGTTTCCGTCTCCGATATAGCAAAGCTTTAATCCTGCCAATTTACCTTTATGTTCAAGAATGGTTAATAGGTCTGCCATCACCTGGGTAGGATGCTGAAGGTCTGTTAAACCATTAATAACAGGGATGGAAGCATGCTCAGCTAATTCCTCTACAGACTCATGGGCAAATGTACGAATCATTAGGCCGTCAACATAGCGCGATAATACCTTTGCCGTATCGGAAATACTTTCTCCTCTACCAAGCTGAATATCTCGTGAACTTAAGAATATTGCATGACCACCGAGCTGCAGCATTCCTACCTCAAATGACACTCTTGTGCGAGTTGATGATTTTTCAAAAATCATTCCTAATACCTTACCACTTAAGTATGGGTGGGGTTTTCCTTGTTTTTGCAGTGCCTTCAGTTCCTTAGCCTCCTCCAGAAGAAAAAGGATTTCTTCTGGACTAAAATCAGAAAGCTGTAAAAAGTCCTTTCCTTTAAAACTTGACATCATTGATTTATTATTTACGTTCAACTTAATGGCTTCTAGCATGAACGGCACCTCTTTCATTTAAATGGTAGAACTCGCTTACTGATCGAACTTCAAGATTAGAGAATGAACCTTGTTGTATACCAATTGTTGCTTCGAGAGTGTCTAGATGTGTATATACAGGAACCTTATAACGAATCGCTTGCTCGCGAATTTGAAAACCAAACTTCATTTTATTTCTGCCCTGGTTTGGCAGGTTAATTACCGCCTTCATTTTCTGATTACGGAATAGGTGGTTTACATCCTGTTCATCCCGCACCACTTTATCAACCGGGATGCCATTTAATTCAAAAAATAGTGCTGTACCTTCGGTGGCAGCTATTTTAAATTGATTATCTAAAAGCTCTTGGACAACCGGCAGACTTGCGGGCTTTTCCCTGTCAGAGATTGAACATAAAACATAAGCTTCTTCAACTTTTCCTTCTAAAGATGGAATCGCCTTTTTAAGGGCTTCCTGATAAGTAAGATCTATACCAAGTGCTTCACCAGTAGATTTCATCTCCGGTCCAAGAACATGGTCAACGCCTTTAAGCTTACTTGATGAAAAAATAGGTGCTTTTACCGAGAAATAATTGGGTTCCGCTAATAATCCTTGATTCGTGCAAAATTCTGTTAGGGCTGCGCCTAACTGAACACTTGTAGCCCACTCAATCATCGGAATTCCAGTTACCTTGCTCATGATTGGCACCGTTCGTGAAGAACGTGGATTTACTTCAAGAACAAAGACGTTTTCTTCATAGATAACAAATTGAATATTCATCATCCCAATAATCGGTGCAGATTTAGCAATCTTGCTCGCATGGTCAATTAATGTTTCTTTTATTTCTTCAGACAAAGAGATTGGTGGAAAAACTGAAATACTATCGCCTGAGTGTACCCCTGCTTTTTCGATATGTTCAAAGATTCCCGGGACAACAATCGTTTTTCCGTCACTAATAACATCGATCTCACATTCTAGTCCAGGAATATACTTATCAACTAATAACGGCCACATTTTTTCACTTGAGTTATTTTCAAGCTGTTTAATATAGTTTCTTAATTCCTCTTCTGAAAAAATGGTAAACATGGACTGCCCACCGATCACGTATGATGGTCTGACGAGAACCGGATAGCCTAACTTTGCCGCTCCCTCTACTAATTCCTCAGTAGTTGAAGCAGTTTTCCCTTCAATATGAGGAATTTGTAAATCCTCTAGCAGTTGATAAAATTCTTTCCTGTCTTCTAAACGATCCACATTTTCGACGGTCGTTCCTAAAATATTAATACCCTCTTCTTCTAAATCGTGAGCTAGATTAATAGCTGTCTGCCCGCCGAACTGTATCAAAACCCCTTCAACCTGTTCTTTTTCAATTACATAAAGTACGTCCTCAGCTGCGAGAGGTTCGAAATAAAGGCGGTCTGCAACTGAATAGTCTGTGCTGACAGTTTCCGGATTATTATTTATTACAACGGCTTCAAAGCCTTTTTTCTTAATTGCTTTTGCTGCATGAACAGAGCAGTAATCAAATTCAATTCCCTGGCCGATTCGAATTGGGCCTGAACCAATAACAAGAATTTTTTTCTTGTTTGTAATTTCCACTTCATCAGTACCATGCCAAGTAGAATAATAGTAAGGGGTTACGGCATCAAATTCTGCAGAACAAGTATCAACCATCTTATAACCTGGTTTCCATCCGAGTTCCTTCCACTTATTTCTTACTTGTTTTTCAGGAATTTTGTAAATTTGCGATAGTAACTTATCTGCAACATTATTACGCTTTGCCTGCTTCAGCAGGGATACTTGGACTTCGCTCCATTGGTAGGATGCTAATTCCTTTTCTAAATCAACGATTGAGCTAATTTTGTGTAAAAACCATGGATCTATTTGGGTCAGCTGTTGAACTTTTTCAAGCGTGACGCCTCTTCTAAATGCTTCCGCGATGATGAAAAGACGGCGATCATTGGCTGTTTCAAGCAAATTTACTAATGTCTGGTCATTTAATGATTTGTTTGCTTCTAAACACAGACCATAAACATTCATTTCCATCGAACGGATGGCTTTATTTAACGCACCTTCAAAAGTCCGATCGATTGCCATGACTTCCCCAGTTGCTTTCATTTGTGTTCCCAATGTCCGGTCTGCTTCAGGGAACTTGTCAAATGGAAAGCGCGGCAGTTTTACCACAATATAATCAATCGCTGGCTCAAACGAAGCAAAGGTATTGCCTGTTATCGGATTCACAATCTCATCTAAGTGATAACCAATCGCACATTTTGCCGCCATCCTTGCTATTGGATAGCCGGTTGCTTTTGAGGCTAATGCTGAAGAACGGCTAACCCTCGGATTGACTTCAATAATGTAGTATTGATTTGATTCAGGGTGGAGCGCAAATTGGATATTGCAGCCCCCAATAATTCCTAATTCTCGAATGACCTTTAAAGAACAATCACGAAGCATTTGATACTGGACATCTGTTAATGTTTGTGATGGCGCAACTACAATGGAGTCACCAGTATGGACACCAACAGGGTCCATATTTTCCATATTGCAAACGATAATGCACGTATCATTGGCATCGCGCATAACTTCATACTCGATTTCCTTCCAGCCTTTAATGCTGCGTTCAACCAACACTTGTTGAATCGGGCTGGCTGCTAAGCCTTTTTTTAGTACGATTTCAAGTTCTTCAGCATTATGGGCAAAGCCGCCTCCGTCTCCTCCAAGAGTATAGGCAGGACGAATGATGACCGGAAATCCAATGTCATTAACAAAGGCGACACCTTCTTCGTAAGAGTGGATAATTGCGGATTCAGGAATCGGTTCGCCGATTTTCAGCATTAAATTACGGAACTTTTCTCGGTCCTCACCATTTTTAATCGATTCAACAGAGGTTCCGAGCAACTCAACATTGTATTTTTTTAAAATGTTCTGTTCATATAGCTGGACAGTTAAATTTAAACCCGTTTGCCCGCCAAGGGTCCCGATAATTCCATCCGGCTTTTCCTTTAGAATGATTTTTTCAATCGTTTCGACATTTAATGGTTCAATATAAACCTTATCGGCAACGGCTTCATCTGTCATGATGGTCGCAGGGTTGTTGTTAATTAACACGACCTCTAGTCCCTCTTCTTTAAGAGCAATACAGGCTTGAGTTCCGGCATAGTCAAATTCTGCTGCCTGCCCGATAACAATTGGGCCTGATCCGATTACTAGTACTTTTTTTAGGCTTTTATTTAATGGCATAGCGAGTCTCTCCTAATGAAGCTATCTGGCTTACGAAGTCTTTTAAAATATATTCTGTATCACTTGGCCCCGGATGGGCTTCAGGATGAAATTGAACGGTTTGGATTGGATAGCTGTGGTGCTTTAATCCTTCTATCGATTTATCATTTACATTTCGATAGGTGATATCAAACACCTTACAATCAATACTTTCATCAACAACTACATATCCATGATTTTGGGCGGTAATTTTAACCTTACCTGTAAGTAATTCTTTAACCGGATGATTGCCGCCACGGTGGCCGTAGGCAAGTTTTGTTGTTTTCGCACCGTATGCCAAGGCAATCAACTGATGTCCTAGGCATATTCCGAGTGTGGGATAGTATTGACTAATCTTTTTAATTTCCGGAAAATACTTTTTGAGTGCCATTGGGTCGCCTGGTCCATTACTAAGTAGGACACCATCAGGATTTAAGGACTTTACTTTTTCAAAAGTAGTATTAAAAGGTACGATTGTTACTGCACAGCCTTCTTCTAATAGGGCATTCAATATCGACTTTTTATACCCAAAATCGATTAACACAACATGTGGTCCATTGTTTTTGAAAAATTGAATTTTTTTCGTCGATACTTTTTCCACCCATTGTGATGCTATTTCAGCAACTGGAAAATTAGCTTCCTTCGATTTACTTAAATATCCTTTAACAGTCCCGCGGCTGCGTATGGTCTTAACGAGGAGACGAGTATCCACTCCAGCAATTCCTGGGACTCCTGCTTGCTTTAGTTTCTCTGAAAATTTATTAATCGATTGATAATGGCTTGGTGTTTCGCATAAATCACCGATTACAACTCCAGCAAGTGCTGGGGAGATGCTTTCATCATCGAGTGCATTAACACCGTAATTACCAATAATCGGGTAACAAAAGGTAATGATTTGCCCGGCATAAGAAGGATCGGTAATGATTTCTTGGTAGCCGGTCATGCTTGTATTAAAAACTACTTCACCGAGAGAGTCCTTGTCTGCACCGATCAGTATTCCTTCAAAGACTTCTCCCGTTTCCAAAGTAAGATATCCCTGTTCCACAACACTCACTCGCCTTTCTCAATACTTTGGAATGTTTTTTCCAACGCTTTAATAAATTCAACTATTTCGTTTTTGGTTACAGTTAATGGTGGTAAAATCCGTACAACATTAGGGCCTGCTGTTAATATTAGCAGTTTGTTTGAAATCGCTTTTTGAACAATTTCTAAGGCGTTGGTTTCGACAACCAAACCTTTTAAGAGTCCCTTGCCACGGATATCTTTTATGAAACTGTACTTTTCTTTTAAGCTTTGAAGCTGAGAATCTAGGTACCCTGAAATTTCTTTGACTTGATCTAATAGCTTCGTTTCAATTATATGAGAAACAGTTGCCAGCCCCGCAGCTGTTGCAAGTGGATTTCCGCCAAATGTGCTGCCGTGACTTCCAGGTTCAAAGCCCTTTGCGGCTTCTTCTTTTGCAATGATTGCTCCTATTGGAAAACCTGAGCCGAGACCTTTAGCGATACTAATTACATCCGGCTCAATTTCAAATTGTTCATAAGCAAAAAGTGTACCTGTTCTGCCTATGCCGGTTTGGATTTCGTCGACCATGAGCAGAATATCATTGTTCTTGCAAATCTGTTCAAGTTTTTTTATCCAATCTTTGTTTGCCGGTATAACTCCACCTTCACCTTGGACAAGCTCTAGGAGCACTGCAGCAGGTTTAATGCTGATTAGCTCTTCAAGTGCATCGATGTCGTTAAATGGAAGGTAACTAAACCCTAGCATTAATGGAGAAAATCCCTGCTGAATTTTTTCCTGTCCTGTCGCTGTTAATGTCCCTAATGTTCTACCGTGAAAGGATTGATGGAAGGTCACGATGATTGGTGATTCCTTCTCTTTTACTTTGTTAGCATATCTCCTAGCAAGCTTAATAGCTGCTTCGTTCGCTTCTGCCCCGCTGTTACAGAAGAAGACTTGGTCACCGCAGCTATTTGCGGTAAGAAGAGCAGCAAGCTTTTCCTGGTTCGGAATGTTATAGAGATTTGAACAGTGCCAGAGATTTTGCAGCTGCTCTTCCAGTTTTTCTTTTACCGCATTGGGAACATGCCCTAGGTTGCAGGTAGCAATTCCAGAAGTGAAGTCTAAGTATTGATTATCTTTATCATCCCAAACATAGCTTCCTTTCCCTTTAACAAGCGTGACAGGAAAGCGGCCGTAGGTTGCCATCACAGGCGAGATTTGGGAAATGGAAGTAGTATTCGACATTACGCAATCTCCTCTTCTAAAACGATTTTTGTTCCGATTTTTTTGCCATTTGTATAATCTATCAAGCTATTTTTCTCAAATCCGTTAATGATTCCGACCTCAGGGATATTGTGAACAAGACCATCAATCGCTGCTTTAACTTTAGGAATCATTCCGCCATAGATGGTTTGATTTTCGATCATTTCTTCAATAATCGCTTTGGATACTTTATCCAGCTTGTGTTTAGCTCCGTCTTTTTCGATTAAGATTCCTGGAATATCGCTTATGAAGCAAAGATTAGCTCCTAAAGCCTTGGCAACCGCTGAGGCAGCTATGTCACCGTTTATGTTGTAGCGCTGACCACTGGCGTCAATACCGATTGGAGATACCACTGGAATATTTCCTTGTGCAATGATTCCTTCAAGAACGTTTTTGTTGACCCCCGTTACTTCTCCAACAAAACCTAAAGTTTCAGCATTTGGGGTCGGAACTGCTTGTAATAGACTTCCGTCAACTCCACTGACACCAATGGCATTTCCGCCCACTTCGATTAAATTTCGTACAACCTGCTTATTGACCGATCCGCTAAGAACCATCTCTACTACATCTAACACCTCATGATTCGTTACCCTTAACCCATTTACAAATTTTGTTTGGACATTTAAGGATTTTAGCAGTGACGTTATAAGGGGTCCGCCTCCATGTACGATAATTGGTGTCCACTCACCGGCATCGTACATTTTAACTATATCCTCGTAAAATGACCTTGGCAGATTTTCTAACACACTTCCGCCACACTTAATGACAAGATATTTCATTTCGATGTCCCCCTTAAGTGCGGTAAGATGCGTTGATTTTTACGTAATCATATGTTAAATCGCATCCCCAAGCAGTTGCACTTTGATCACCTTGATTTAATTCAACAAGAATTTTTACAGTTTCTAGTTCTAAATATTCCTTAACTTCCACTTCGGAAAAAGTGCTTGGCAAGCCGTTCTCGAATACGGTGAATGGACCGATTGAAACCTTTAATTTATTCGGCTCAAGGGGAACCCCACTATAACCCGCTGCTGTAACGATTCTGCCCCAGTTAGGATCTGTTCCATAAATTGCTGTTTTTACAAGATTAGAAGAAATGATGGATTTACCAACTGCTTTAGCTGCATCTGCGCTGAAAGCCCCATCAACCTGAACTTCAACAAGCTTTGTTGCTCCCTCTCCGTCTCTTGCAATTTTCTTAGCAAGGGATTCACATACAATTTTTAAACCTTCTTTAAAAACATCCCATTCTGGATGTTCTTTTGTGAGTTGGTTGTTTTCAGCTAACCCATTTGCCATTACTAAAACCATATCATTCGTGCTGGTATCGCCGTCTACGGTAATCATATTGAAGGTTTGGTTAGTAACATCTTTAAGGGCAAACAGTAAATCTTCGTGAGCTATGTTTGCATCTGTTGTAACAAAGCCAAGCATTGTTGCCATATTCGGATGAATCATTCCAGATCCTTTGGCAGCTCCGCCGATGCTAACCGATTTTCCGTCAATTTGAATTTGGACCGCTATTTGTTTTATACAAGTATCTGTAGTTAGGATTGCTTGTTTAAACAACAATTCACTTTCATTTTCTATATCAAGAATTTGCTTAATTCCTGTATTTACCTTATCCATTGGCAGCAATTCGCCAATGACTCCCGTTGAAGTTACTGCAACCAGATGCTCCTGAATTCCAAGTTCGGCCGCAAATCCTTTTTGCATGTCATAAGCGTCCTTTAATCCTTGCTCCCCAGTGCAGGCATTGGCATTTCCGGAATTCACGAGAATCGCTTGAATCTTATTATCCTTTGCGATGCTTTCCTGGGTCACTAAAAGAGGGGCCGCTTGGAAGATATTGGTTGTATATACTCCAGCAACTGTTGCCGGTACTTCCGAAACAATGTAACCTAGATCTAGTCGTTTTTTCTTAATGCCGCAATGCATACCGCCTGCTTTATATCCTTTTGGTAATGTCACACTATCTTCATTAAGAATTACAATCTCGCTGATTGATGTTGCCTGTGTCAATTTAACTTCCCCCTTATACGTTCCCTCTGCTCGTTTATATTAAGCTAGCTAACTTTTAATTTATGGAAACATCGGAATGAATTCGAGTCCTGTTCGTTCATCCCAGCCGTTCATTATGTTTAAATTTTGGATTGCCTGGCCTGCAGCGCCCTTAACTAAATTGTCAATAACTGAGATAATGGTAAGCCGTCTTGTCCTTGGGTCAACGTGTAGACCAATATCACAATAGTTGCTGCCAAGTACTTCTTTCGTTGATGGCACATTCCCTGTTGGTCTAATCCTAATAAAAGGATTATGCTCATAAAATTGTTTGTACAGTTGTATAACATCTTCTGTTGAAATATCCTCCAGTAAGTTTATATACATTGAACACATAATTCCCCGTGACATTGGAATTAAATGTGTTGTAAAGGATATCGTAATCTGTTCACCATATTCATCGCTAAGGACCTGCTCAATTTCTGGGATATGCTGATGTGCACCAAGTTTATATGCTCTTACATTTTCATTTATTTCCGCGTAATGTGAAGTAAGTGAAAGACCTCTACCTGCTCCGGTAAGACCAGATTTGGCGTCGATGATGATAGAATTTATATCAGCTAAATTAGTTTTTATAATTGGTATTAATCCAAGTGTCGTCGCAGTTGGATAGCAACCCGGATTTGCTATTATACTAGCAGTTTTAATTTTACCTGCATAAATTTCACTTAGGCCATAAGTTGCCTGTTTCAAATAATCCATTTCTGGCGGTGTATGCTTATACCAATATTCGTATTCTCCCGGTGACCTCAATCGAAAATCTCCAGATAAATCTATGCATTTAATTCCCTTTTCGAGTAAGGTAGGCACTTGCCTGCTACTCACACCTGAGGGTGTAGCTAAAAACACAATTTCATTTTCACTTAAACTTTCTGGGTCGAATTTATCTAGAGGTTGGTCAACAATACCAGATAAATGGGGGTAAACCTCATTAAAGGGTGTTCCCGCCTGGGAGTTCGAAACAACTGAACTAACTTCTAAATGTGGATGTTTTTGAATCAAACGAATAAGTTCAATTGATCCATATCCTGTACCACCGATAATGCCAACCTTCACTTTAATTCAACTCCTAAGTACCTTTGATAATGAATTATTATACATACATATATATAATTATTCAATAAAAAATACGCCTAATTTTCAGTTTTTAATGAATATTATCTATTTTATTTTTGTAAACGCTTACAAAATAATTTCTTAGATTATTCATCTTTTATGCATACCTAATAAAAAAAGATGCAAGGACACCCCTTACACCTTTCTTACTACCATAATAATTTAATGCTGCATGCGTCTAAATTTATATTGTTTCCATTGAAAATGAATAAAGCAGCCTACACAAAAGCCAAGTATTGCAACAAATGCTGCAACGGCTACAAGAATAGTAAATATATAACCTAAAGTGTCCCAACCGATAATAAAACTAATGAAACCTATTCCTAAGCAGGAAACTGCGATCTTCTGATTAAATTGCTGCTGCTCCCAATCCTCAGGAATATATGACTTTGGATCTTTTCTAAGAAAAAGTCTGGCAATTTTCATAACCGAATTAAAGTCAAATAACAGACCCAGCATACCTGATATAAAAGGAACCAGTAAAATCCATTCCTGTCCTAGAATCCAAGTTAATAATACACTAACAACTATAATCCATTGGTTTGTTTTAACAAGTGGACGTGGGATGGATTGAATCATTTCAGATATGATAATCCCAACCTTTCTTATTGGATTTATAGGTTTAAAATACATTTTATCAGTTCCTTCTTATTTTGTATATCATTTGATTTTCTTATTTTCACACAAAAAAAGAAAGTACCTTGGTACTCCCTTTGAATTCATTATTTATTTAAATGTATAAAAGATAAGAGCTTTCGTAAATCACGTACTGGGACTTGTCCGGGTGCAGAAGCTTTCTTAACAGCACCGAAAGTAATGGCAGACCCAAATATTTCACCTGCTATTCGACTGATAACACCCTTCCCCGACATTGACATAGTTATAATGGGTCTATCTGCAAACTGTTCATACATCGTATTGGTAGCATCCAACAAAGTCAACACATCAGCTATACTTTTTGGCATTACAGCAATTTTCGGTAAATCTCCCCCTAATTCCTGTGCTTGCCTTAATCGAGAAACAATTTCTTCCTTTGCAGGTGTTTTTTCGAAATCATGATTCGAAATAATCACTAACACACCATTGGCATGTGCCACTTCAACTAAGGATTTAACAATACTTCTTTCATTAAATAATTCAACATCAATAATATCTACTACACCAGACTCAGCCGCTGTTTTATTTAATTCATAGTAAGTTTCGATAGTTACTTCCTTTTCTCCGCCTTCTCTCAAACTTCTGAATGTAAAAATAAGCGGTAAGTCTGGTAAAGCAGTCCGGATCTCCTTGAGAGCCTCTTTTACCTTTGCTTTATCCTCTACCTGTTCATAAAAGTCGGCCCGCCACTCAACAAGATCGGAATTAATTGCTTTTATTAGTAATGCTTCTTCCTTTAATTCCGATAAAGTTCTTCCGACAATAGGAGTACAAATTTTTGGTTCCCCTTCCCCAATAATAAGACCTCTTGTTGTTATTGCTTTTTTCATCGGACTACCTCTCCTTGTATCCCCTTTATGACTAGTTTTGCAATTTCCTCTGGAGTTTTATTTTCAGTGAGGATTGTCAAGTGATGATCTGCGTAAATTTTTTGCCTACTATAAAAGAGCTCTTTCATTTCTTCAATTGATTTCCCTTGCAATACCGGACGGCTATCTATAATTAAGCTAATTCGTTCCGTCCAGATCTCAAAAGACAAATCAAGAAAGACAACAATTGCTGAGGATAAGCAAGCCGTTTTAATCTCTTCCTGTAAGAACGCTCCACCGCCTACAGAAATTATTAAGTTTTTTTGTAGACAAAAATTCCTAATTAAACTTTTTTCCTTATCTCTAAATACCTTTTCTCCATATTCTTTAAAAATCTGTGGGACAGGCATGTTAAATTCTTTTTCAATTTCTTCATCTATATCTATGAATTTACGATTCAGTTTTTCCGCTATAAGTTTGCCAATCGTTGTTTTCCCGACACCCATAAAGCCGATAAACACAATACTTTTTTCTCCATCATAATTCAAGTTTCTTCAATCCCCCTAAGCCTAAGCAATAAGTTTAAGTAATTTATCTGAATTTTTTACAATTATAAGCCTTTCCTTTAATAAATAACAATAATACTATTAAAAAAATATATTATAAGTAATTCAAGTTCGATACTATTTCCAACTAATTTCCAGAAAATGTCGTAAGTTTCGGAAAATATGTAGTAAGTGTCCAGAATTATGTCATAAACAACTAAAAATATGTAATAAGTAGTTCAATTTCCGTGTATTTTCCAATTAATATCCAGTAAATGTCGTAAGTTCCTGAAAATATGTAGTAATTCTCCGGAATTATGTCGTAAACTCCATAAAATAAGTCATAAGTGCTCAATTTTATGTAATATATAATTGAACTCATTCCAAAACACCAATTTATCCCCCAAAAAAGAAGAGACCCCCCACGGAGTCTCAAAAGTTATTGTTTCATTTTCGGGTCAAGCACATCACGCAAGCCATCGCCCATTAAGTTAAATCCAAGGACGGTCAGCATTATCGCAATCCCTGGGAAAATCAATGTCCACGGGGCTTGGGTAATATAGTTCTTTGAATCAGCCAGCATTTTCCCCCATTCTGGTGTTGGCGGCTGTGCACCTAATCCTAAGAACCCTAAGGCAGCAGCTTCGATAATTGCTGTTGCAATGGCCAGTGTCGCCTGTACGATGACGGGTGAAATACTATTCGGTAAAATATGACGGAAAAGGATTCTAGCATCTTTCATTCCAACCGCGCGAGCTGACATAATATATTCCTCTTGTTTAACACTTAACACTTTTGATCTGACGAGACGACCGAAGTTTGGAATGTTGATGACCGCAATCGCAATAAGGGCATTTTGTAAAGATGGCCCAAGAATAGACACAACCGCGATCGCTAACAGAATACTCGGAAACGCAAGCATGATATCAAAGATACGAGAAATGATACCATCAATCCAACGCCCGTAATATCCAGCCACAATTCCTAGAAAGGTTCCGACCACAACTGAGCCTAATACAGAGAAAAAACCGACCCACAAAGAAATCCTTGCTCCATATACTACTCGGGAAAAGATATCCCTGCCAAAGTCATCAGTTCCGAACCAATGCTTAGCCGAAGGTGCCTGCATCCGCTCCGTCAATACTTGACCTTTAAAGCTATACGGTGCCACCCATGGTGCGGCGATGGCTAATACGATAAAAAAGAGGACGATTCCTAAGCCAATTACGGCTAATTTATTTTTATAGAAGGATTGCCACGCCTCCTTCCATGGAGGTGTCAGCTTTTCTTCGGCAGGCATTATCGTGATGTCTGCTGTGTTTTTTATAATTTCAGCCACTAGTTATCCCCCCTACTTCGTGTACTTAATTCTTGGATCGACGAAAACATATAATAGATCCACGATTAAATTTATTAGGACAAAGATTGCTGCAATAATCAAAATCCCTGACTGAATAACTGGATAATCACGGTAACCAATCGCATCATATAAATAGCGCCCAATTCCTGGCCAGCCAAAGATTGTTTCTGTTAGAATTGCACCGCCTAATAGCAATCCAGTTTGTAAACCAATTACGGTAAGGACTGGGATAACAGCATTTTTTAAAGAGTGCTTGTAAACAACCCAAAACATTCTAAGGCCCTTTGCTCTTGCTGTACGTACATAATCAGATCTCATTACCTCCAGCATCGTAGCTCGAGTCATTCTTGCGATAATTGCCATAGGAATGGTTGCTAGAGCAAAGCTTGGAAGGATCAGGTGCTTAATAACCGTGCCAAATTGGTCAAACCTTCCCTGTATGAGTGTATCTATTAAATAGAGATTGGTAATAGCGGAGACGGGATCTCGGACATCTTCTCGTCCTGTTGTCGGAAGCCAGCCTAATTCATTCGCAAATCCCCATTGCATCATTAAACCAAGCCAGAAAATCGGCAATGAAACCCCAACTAAAGCAAGAACCATTGCAACATAATCAAACCAGGATTTCGAAAACCAAGCACTAATAATCCCGGCATTTACACCAATGATAATCGCAATGAGCATGGCAACTACTGTGAGTTCGATTGTGGCTGCTAAAAATGGCCATACCTCATGGTTGATAGGCCCTCTAGTTCGAAGTGACGTTCCTAAATCGCCATGTAAAAGTTTATTAATATAATCCACATATTGTATGTACCAAGGTCTGTCCAAACCCAATTGTTTCGATAATACGGCAATTGCTTCCTTTGTTGCCCTTTGGCCGAGGATGACCTGTGCCGGATTTCCCGGGATGGCATGAATAATTCCAAAAACAACTAAAGTCATCCCAAACAAGACTGGTATTAATGAAAATATGCGCCGGACCGTGTATGTAAACATTCTTTTCACCTCTTTGTTAAAACTGATTCGTTAACAAAAGGGGAGGCACTGCTCCCTCCCCTTTCAATGATAATTATTTAAATTCAACTTTTGTCAGAGCTTCAGAGCCTGTTGGGTGTGGTAAATAATTTACTACATCCTTAGAAGCTGCTAACAATGGTGTTGAGTGAACAAGTGGAACCCAAGGAGCATCATCATGGATGATTTCTTGAGCTTGCTTGTATAAATCGTTACGTTTTGCTTGATCAGTTTCTGTCTGAGCTTTAATCAATACATCATGAAGGGCATTATTGCTGTATTGAGAGTAGTTGTTGCTTCCGATGCTATCTTTATCTAGCAAAGTATAAAGGAAGTTATCTGGATCTCCATTGTCACCAGTCCATCCAAGCATGAACATATCAAACTCGCCTTTTGCCGCTTTGTCTAAATATGTTGCCCATTCAACAGATTGGATTTTTGCTTTAACACCGATCTTGCTTAAGCTTTCTTGAATTACTTCTGCTACTTTTTGTGCTTCAGGCATATATGGACGCGCTACAGGCATTGCCCATAAATCGATTGAGAAGCCTTTTTCGTATCCAGCTTCTTTCAATAATGCTTTTGCTTTTTCTAAATCATATGGATATGGCTGGATGTCTTTATCATATCCTTCAATGGAAGGCGGCATTGGGTTAACAGCAGGAAGCGCTTTGCCGCCATAGAATGCATCAATGATAGCTTTTTTATCGATTGCATAGTTGATCGCTTGACGAACAAGCTTGTTATCGAATGGTTTGCGAGTTGTTGTTAAACCAATATAACCAACGTTCATAGAAGGACGTTCGATTACTTGTAATTTGTCGTTGCCTTTAACAGTTGCTTCATCAGAATTGTTTAATCCATCCATGACATCGATTTCACCATTGGCAAGAGCATTAAGTCGTGCAGTGTTTTCAGGAATAACACGGAAAATGACTTTGTTTAACTTAGGCAATCCTTTTTGCCAATAGTCAGGATTCTTTTCAAGAGTGATAGTATCGTTTTGCTTCCATTCTACGAATTTGAATGGGCCTGTTCCAACCGGATGGCTTCTGAAATCATCGCCCCATTTTTTCACAGCTGTTGGGCTGGCAATACCGAATGGAGACATAGCAAGGTTCTTTAAGAATGGAGCTTGTGGACGTTTTAAGACGAATTGAACGGTATTAGCATCGACTGCTTTCACTTCTTTAATAACGTGACCCTCATCCTTTTTAAATCCGCCAAACATTGTATAGTAAGGGAATTTGTCGGAATCTCCGTTCATCCAGCGGTCAAAGTTGAATACTACCGCATCTGCATTAAAATCTGTGCCGTCATGGAATTTCACTCCTTGACGAAGATGGAAAGTGTAAGTTAATCCATCAGGAGATACTTCCCACTTTTCAGCAAGTCCAGGATTGATGGTTGTATCTTGATCGCCATACTGTAACAATGTTTCATAAATGTTTTCTGTTACTTTGAAGGCTTCACCTTCAGTAGTTGTAATTGGATCTAATGAAGTAGAATCCCCGCCGCGGCCATAAACTAGTGTATCCTTTTTGGAACCACTGTTAGAAGCAGGATCTTTCTTTCCACCTGATTCATTATTCGTTTTGCTGCTACAGCCAACTAAAAACATACTGATGGCTAAAAGAGAAATCAACAGCAGTTTAAAAGACTTTTTCTTCATATACATTTTTACCCCCTAAATCTTTTTCTTATTTATCATGAATGCTGGCTATCATTTGTTATATAAATGACAGGCAACAAAATGACCGTTGAGATCTTGGTCTGTAGGTCTTGCCGTTTTACAAATATCCATTACCTGTGTGCATCTGGTATGGAAAGCACATCCTGATGGAGGATTTGCCGGGCTTGGCAGCTCACCTTCAATCAGAATTGTTTCCCTCTTAATATCTGGATCTGGTATCGGTACGGCAGAAAGAAGCGCCTTCGTGTAAGGATGCTTCGGGTTATCATAAAGCTCTTCACTCTCAGCTAACTCTATTAATCTACCTAAATACATAACCCCTACCCGGTCACTGATATGACGGACTACACCTAAATCATGAGCAATAAATATGTAGGTTAGCTGAAATTCTTTTTGTATGTCCTTCATTAGGTTTAGAACCTGTGCCTGGATAGAAACATCAAGTGCTGATACAGGCTCATCAGCGATGATCAACTTCGGCTTTGTCATTAAGGCTTTCGCAATGCCAATCCGCTGACGTTGACCGCCGCTGAATTGGTGTGGATATCGCTTGGCATGATAACTGCTTAAGCCTACCACCTCGAGCATATCTCTTACTTGCTTTTGGCGCTCTTCCTTTGTTCCAATCCCATGGACAATTAATGGCTCTTCTAATATTTGTTCGACAGAATGCCTCGGGTTTAACGAAGCATATGGGTCCTGAAACACCATTTGAATATCCCGGCGGATTTTTCTTAAGTCTGATTTCGACATACTCGAAATCTCTTTATCTTCAAAAACAATCCTTCCATCACTCGCTTCAATCAAGCGCATAAGCAAACGGCCTGTCGTTGATTTACCGCAGCCGCTTTCCCCAACAATGCCCAAGGTTTCTCCTTTTTTCACATAAAAAGAGACATCGTCTACCGCTTTGACTTCCCCTTGTTTCTTGCCGAAAAGGCCGCCAGTGATTGGGAAATATTTTTTAAGGCCATTTACTTCAAGAAGTAACTCTGACATTCTGGTCACTCTCCTCCTTCAATGTATGTAGGAAACAGCGCACTTCATGTCCGACATTTTCCATTTCAAATAAATCTGGTGATTCCACATGGCACCGTCCGAATGAGTCTGCACATCTCGCAGCAAATCGGCATCCTTTAAGGACGGTCCCTGGTGTCGGAACGGTTCCCGGAATACTGTATAGACGGTCTTTTTTTCCTCTTAAGTCTGGAACCGATTTTAATAATCCTTTCGTGTAAGGATGCTGTGGATCTTTTAGGATTCTTCTGACGTCACCTTGTTCCACAATTTGACCTGCGTACATAACAATGACTCGTTCACAAATTTCCGCTACTACTCCTAAATCATGGGTAATGAGAATAATCGAGGTATTTGTTTTCTTATTCAAGTCCTTCATTAGTGCAAGTATTTGTGCCTGAATGGTAACATCAAGTGCTGTGGTCGGCTCGTCCGCAATTAATACCTTTGGGTTACAGGCCATTGCCATAGCAATCATGACCCTTTGTCTCATCCCGCCGGACAACTGGTGTGGGTGTTCTTTCAGGATTCCTTCAGCCCTTGGAATTCCAACAAGCTTTAGTAACTCTATACTTCGAACGATCGCTTCTCTTTTTGAAAGATCAGTATGTAATCGAATCGCTTCCATCAGTTGATCTCCAATTGTAAATAATGGATTCAAGGATGTCATTGGCTCTTGGAAAATCATCGAAATCTGATTTCCGCGAATTTTTCTCCACTCTTTTTCAGAAATGTTCTTAAGGTCATTTCCTTCAAAAATAATTTCTCCATTTTCGATTTTACCGGGGGGTGAAGGAATCAGCCCCATTGTTGCTAGAGAAGTAACGCTCTTACCACTTCCCGATTCTCCTACAATTCCAAGGATTTCCCCTTCCTTTAATTCAAAACTTATTCCATCGACTGCAGGTAATAATTTTTTACCTGATTGAAATGAAACCTTTAAGTCTTTTATTTGAAGAATAGGTTCTTTAATCACATTGACACCTACCTATATATTAGGATTTTCTAATTATAAAGAAATATTCCAAAATAGTAAATTTTGAAACTATTCAATATATATTATTTTTGCTTTTTTATTGAAAATTGTCAATGGAAAAATTTTTTTTATATCAAATATGTAAAAAGAAAGGCATGAATCTTAGTATGGTAACACGTTAACGCGCTAAGATATCATGCCGAATTTATTTTTATATTTCACAAACTTTATTATCCTGCTTTCCAAAATTAGTATATTGTTATTTTATTTCTGATAGGGCAACTTCCTGATAGGTTTTAAAGAAAGTGTCACAGAATTTGTCCCATTCGGTTGCTGCTTCGATGGAAGCCTCACTTACTTCTCCTAAAACTGGCCTTTGCAGTAAATCTTCCAACTGCTCAGCAAATTGCCTAATTGTATCTTGAGATGCGCCTTCCAAGACATTACTCACAAAATCTCTCGGAGAATACCAATCTGCCACTCTTTGAAGATCACGATAAATTTGTGTTAACAAAAGGTTACGCGGTCCTTCCCACTGTTCATTTACCACAACGTCACGGAAAATCCGCGGCAGGGAAGAAAACTCCTCCATCACCCCGTGGCCTGCAAACATCGAAATGGCCTCCCGCAATATTTCAGCGCCTTCATTAGTGGCACATATTTTTTGCAGTAAGACAAGTTCCCTTAAGTTGAACAACTGTTTTCGCATTTCAATCGGGTGATTCGATTTTATTCCAGGATTTAGTGGCTTTTCTAGCTGTAAAAACAAATCATAAATTTTAAAAGCACCAGCAGTTGTGCGTTGTGCCGCATTCTCGATTCGTTTCAGCTTGCTCGCTGCCAGCGGGTATCCGCTCACTTTTTTCCCAAAAACTGTGCGGAAATCACTGTAGAGATGTGCTTCTCTTGATGCCCGCAGCATAAACCCTGCACAGGCAATACCGATTTCGAGGCGGGATAATGTTAAAACAATTCCTACAGCAACAGCGATCCCCTTATCTTTGGGTCCAATTGGATAGGCTAGTGCCCCATTGTATTGAATTTCGGCAGTTGGTAGTTCAGCCGTACCGAGCTTCCACTTAATTCGATTTATTTGGTATCCATTTCGTATTTCCTTCTCTTTATCACCTGGCAGCCAAGCCGGAACAATAAATGTAGATACTTTATCCGTACCCGAGATTTTAGCTGTAACAACGGAATAATCTGCATGGGCTGCGGAACAAAAGAATTTATTTCCATATAAGCGATAGTTGTTTCCATCCGGAACAGCTTCAAGTACATTGGCAGGCAAATCTGAGCCGCCCTGTATTTCAGACATAAACTGGGCGCCAATCGCAAACTCACCGTTTACTCCTTCTTTGGTGTGCAGTAATATTTCATGAAGTTCAGGATATTGTTCGTCGGGAAATTGCTCTAAGAGCGCTATTAATCCATGTGTACAAGTTAGTGGACAAGTAACACCGCCCTCGCCAATTTGATGGGTCAACATTCGCTTCACAAAGCTTTCCCAAGGAGCCATTTTACTAGAAAAAAGTCCTTCCCCGAACACTTCGCTTTCTAACTGATGGACTTCCAAAGGCCTGACAATGCGATCAATTCGATGATTAAAGGCATCATAATGAAGCATATATGGCCTTACCTCTGGCCTGGCAATCCGTTCAGCCAATTGATTCCATTTTGCCGAAACTCTTGGAGAAAAAGAAAGCAATTTCTCATGAACTTGTTCAAACTGGGAGCCAGTAAATTTCTCCACTGCTTTTAGTAAAATGGGTTCATCACGGTACCAATCAAGATTTTCACGTTTTGCGATGAATTCATCAAAAGTATACGAGTTTTTTCCTTTAACATTTGTCTCCTGGGAAGCTAAGTTCATTGAATTGGTCACTCCCTAATAGAAAAAATTTCATAATTTTCAGTATTATTATAATTGGAATTTTTCGGGAGGACAATGAATTATACTGCTTTATTGAAAAAAGAAAAAACCCTGTAAGAGCTATAAAGCTTTTACAAGGAATCTTAAAACTGTTTTTAACTTTGCAGACTCTGTCTTACGGGGATCGGATAAATATATTTCCCGATGAGTTTTGCTGGTACAGATATATCCATTATCTTCGCAATACAACTGCATTTTAGCAAAGCTTTCTGGTTCGTCATCGTAACTGCCAATGTGCAGCATTTGACAGCATAATCCATCAGTCATTTCACCGATCTCAGCCATATCCAGAAAAGGATTGGGCTTTTTCTTTTTCGTTTGCTCCAGAAATCTCTCAAATAATTCATTAGTTAAAAAGTCTGGCTGACGGATCATAATTGTATATTTGTAATTACTTTTGTCTTTTATCGGCTTTGACTTATCGATTAAATCCCATATTCCTTCAAGAGGGAAAACTGTATATTCATAATATCCCTCAGGCACATCCTTACTTTTATAAGACATTTTCACTGCATAACTAAGGCTGTACAATGCTTCTGTTGCTTTAGCAAAGTCCTCGCCGTTTGGATCCCCGGTACCATTAATCATGATATAAGGAATCGTTGGTATTTCAATAACCACTGGTGTAGTTTTTGGAAGGTAGATATTTTTATATGTTTTTTTATATTCTATTTTGTCGCCCACGATTAACGTCACCTTATTAATTTTATTTTTTCATCCCGGTATAAATGTGGATCGCATCTCGTAAAAATTCAGCTGTTCCTGGTTGTTCTTTATCGTAATAGGCTGTAAATCTTTCATCATCGACATACATTTGTGCGAGTCCTGCGTGGGCTTCCTTGCTGTATTCGTGCCAATAAAAGGTGAGCCATTGCTTATGGAGATCAGCTGCCTTTTGAGCTAGCTCTCCTGCCGGATCGCCTGTTTTAAAAGCTGCCACCAAGGTTTCCTGCACTTGTTCGGCCAGTTTGGTTACCTCATCATATTGCTCCTCAGTCATATTTTGCAGTTTGGCATTGGACTTCTCAACCGTATCATTGCCATATTTTTGGCGAATTTCCTTCCCGAATTTTTTTTCATTTTCATCAATCATTTTTTTCTTAAAGCCATCGAACTTTTCTTTATTAGACATTTTCATTCTCCCTTCTGATAATGCGATTGTTTTATCAACATTAGCAATTAATAAATCTAATTGTTCTCGTTTTTCGAGGAGCTTTTCCCGATGTTCTCTGAGTGCCTGAGCACCGTCAAAGGAAGGAGCGGTGACAATATCCTTTATGCTTTCTAAACCTACCCCTAATTCTCGGTAAAATAAGATTTGCTGTAGTCTGTCAACTTCCTCCTGACCATAGATTCGGTATCCTGACGAATTAATTCTTGCCGGCTTAAGAATTCCAATTTCGTCATAGTACCTGAGCGTCCTGGTGCTGACACCCGCGAGACTTGCTAGCTTTTGAACTGTATATTCCATTAGATCACCTCCTCAAAACTAACGATACACCTTTACGTAGCGTCAATGTCAATCACTATAATGCCTATTTTTTTTAATTAATAAATGAGTTCCTTTTAGAATTATTTGTCGAACACTTTTAATAATAATAGGTCTTTAATCCCTTTATAATGAGATTGGAGAAAAAATCCAAAAGTAAAGGGAGAATGCTTATGGCAAAGCTTTTAGTTATGTATGACCAACCAAAAGATCAAGAGGGTTTTGAAAAATATTATTTCAATGTACATATTCCATTAGCTCAAAAAATTCCAAACCTTAAAGGTGCAGAAGTCCACCGGGTATTACAAGTTCAAAATACAAACGAAAATCTTTATCTCATTGCTGAACTTCATTTTGAAAATCCGCAGACCTTGGCGCAGGGAATGGCATCTCCAGAAGGACTTGAAGTACAGGGCGACGTCTTAAATCTAATGCAATTTTTAAATAAGCCGCCAGTCGTTGCAATCGTCGATTAATATTTATTGTAAAAGATCCTTTTGTCTAGGATCTTTTTTTGTAATGGTTTGTCCCTTCTCTAGCATACATTTGTGTAAAAGGGGGGATTTTTTATTAATATTTCAATGTCTTCTAATCGAAATATCCGATATGCGGTAGCATTTGTTTTTATTACTTCCGGTCTTATGAAATTATATAATGGTGAATTAGCCAATCATTTTCTTAGCTTAGGACTTCCCTATCCTCAACTGATGTTAAAAGTTGTAATCCTGTTGGAAATCGTATGCGGGATTTTAATTCTGATCAATAAAGCTGTTAAAAATGCGACAATCCCTCTCATTGGAATTATCGTGGCAGCCATTCTATTAACTAAGGTTCCCCATTTACAATCGGGCCTGCTCCAATTTGCTTTTAATGCTAGATTAGACATTGTGATGTTACTATTACTAGTTTATCTGTACAAACGGTACCCTAGCTAATCTGTCCCTGTGTTAAAATAATAATATCCATTTATTATTTGGTGAGGGAACACACATATGAATTTAAAAGAAAAGGTAAGGAACCTCCCCTTAACCCCAGGGGTTTATCTTATGAAAGACTCTCATGACAATATCATTTATGTAGGAAAAGCAAAAAGGCTTAAGAAACGAGTGCAATCTTATTTTTATCATTCAAAAGCGCATCCTCAAAAAATCAAAAAACTCGTGTCTAACATAAGTGATTTTGACTATATTCTAACCGATACGGAATTTGAGGCCTTTATGCTCGAGTGTAAATTGATTAAGGACTTAAAGCCGCATTTTAATAGAAAAATGAAAAGCCCGCAAGCTTACACCTATATTAGGCTAAAAATATTTGAAGGAAAGCGGACACTAGAAATGACTAACTGTCGTGCTGAAAATGATGGGAACCTTTATTTTGGCCCCTACATTAACAAGCACACTGTCGAAAAAGCGATCCATGGAATCAAAGAGGCTTTTAAAATTAACTGCAGCAATCCTTTCATGAAAAACGGCCCGTGCTTAAACTACTCTTTAGGAATGTGCATGGGAATATGCCTTGGCGGGCCTGCCTTAGAACAGTTTGACCGGATTATGGACCAGGTTGTCGCCCTCCTCAAAGGTACGGACCTGAGTATACTTGAGGAACTGAATCAGAAAATGTTAGCCACTTCTGATAAATTTGATTTTGAGGCCGCCGCAAAATACCGGAACATTCTTGAAGCCATTAACGCAATTATATATAAAGAGCAGATCATTGAATTTACCGAGGAAAATAAAAATATTGTTGTGGTTGAGGCCATTGCTGATGATGTATTTAAACTATTTCTTATCAAAGGGAACAAGCTTTTATACAGTGAGATTTTGAATAACCCGAATACTAAGCTAGAGCTTGGGTTCATTAAATCCAAAATAATAACTTATTTTAAGGACAATAACCTTGGCCCTTCTCTGAAGGTTAGTAGGGATGAAATTGATGAAGCTCAAATCATTTATAGCTATTTGAATGGCGGCAATTGCAGTTTTCGAATTATTCCTGATAATTGGCTAGAAACTAATAAGGATATCTTAATTGGTAAATCACTAGAGGAATTATTTAATCAGGAAAAAGCCCTCGAGGTATAAAAATTGCACCGAGGGCTTTTTATTTTACTTATTTAACAGGTGTTTTACAGAATAAACCGGATGATACAACATCATCCATGGACCCGAATAGCGCATAACCGCCTTCATTTTTTCTCGGTATTTAGGTTTATAGCAATGAACTTTACAGTTTGAACAAGCCGTTTTATCTTCACCAAAACGACAAAATGAGAGTCTTAGAAGAGCATAGGTTTTTAATTCCTGGCATTCATTACACAATTGATCTTGATGATGCTTTCTGCGGCAATAAAACTCAATCATTTCCTTCACAATTGCTTTTTCCTTTTGGATATTGGGACCATTGTTTGGTTCTATTAATCGTGCTTTCATGTTAGTAAACCTCCTTTAGATTTACTAGAAAACATTCCACTTATTTAGAACATAACATAAAATTCCTTCTTTTCTCTGTAGGAATTTCAACAATTTCCGTAAACTTGATGGAGAGAAATTACATTTGTTCGTTTAATTTTGTAATAATTTTTTCGCAGATTTCATGTGTTTCCAAAGAATCCAGCGCGGTGATCATCGGTTTAGAGTTCTTACGAACGGAATCTATAAAATCGCCGACCATTTGATCAAAACCCCTTCTTAGTAACGTAGACTCCCAGTCCCCGATTCTCATTTCGATCTCCTCCATGTCCTTAGAAACCACCAGTTTTGAGACATTGTAGACCGTTCTTTTTTCAAATGGCCCCATTACCTGGGCTACTTCTTCGTTCGTTCCGTTATCCCTGTTCATAATTCCGATCGCTGTAGCACCATTTGAAATAAATTGAATCACAACATGGTAAAGGGTGTCCCCAACCATCCGACCATTTACAATTAACTCCTCTATCGAGTATGGAAATAAATATCGCATTGTGTCCACAACATGAATGAAATCATCAAATATAAAAGTCCTAATTTCGCTTGGAAGACCTTTACGATTTTTTTGTACAATCACCATATTTGGCTGTTCTACCTCTTTCAATTTCGTATAGGCGGTCGCATATCTTCTGTTGAACCCAGTCATAAGGATGAGATTGTTCTGCTCTGCCATTTCAACCAACCGCTTAGCACCGTTATAATTATCTGTAATCGGCTTATCCACAAACACATGAATATTATGGTTAAGTAGTTCCTCAACAATTTTTTCATGTGAAGAAGTCGCTGAATGAACGAATGCACCAGTAATTCCGCTATCAATCAAAGACTCTAACGTCGAATGAAGATGCTCAAAACGAAACAGCTGTCCAATTGTCAATAACACATCCTGGTTTCTTGTAAAAAAATGAAACTCAACCTCTTTCATGACACTATAAACAGGTAAATAAGCTTTTTGAGCAATATCTCCAATTCCAATTACTCCAATTTTCAACACTTAAATGTCCCCTCTCTGACAGTTGTATCTACAAGAGATAATACCATACTTTGTTATTCCACAAAAAAAAGGCTGTTGATCGAAAGTCAACAGCGATTTTGCTTATTTAAGAACAAGTGCTTCTTCAACTAATTCTTTTCTTTGCACCCATTTGAAATCATCAGCGATTTCATAGGATGCAGGAGTCATTTCCTTCAATTGTTCAAATGAGATCTCATCTTCCAATTCCACTAACCACAAGCGTCCTTCACGGAATTTAAATACCGCATATTCAGTAATGATCGTATCGACCCTATTTTTAGCAGTTAAAGGATAAGTGCATTCTGTAAGAATCTTCGGTTCTCCTTTAGGCGATAGATGTGTCATCGCCGCAATCACTCGTTTCGCCCCAATCACTAAGTCCATCGCTCCGCCAACACCGAGTACATCTTTCCCCGGCACAGCCCAGCTAGCAATATCGCCACCTTCAGATACTTGAAGGGCTCCAATTACTGTGGCATCCAAATGGCCGCCGCGCATAATAGCAAACGATAGTGAACTATCAAAGTAGGAAGCATGAGGCAACGCCGTAATTGGCTGCACACCTGAGGCGTTAACTAAGTCCATTTGATCTACATTTTGTGGAATCTGGTCAGGGTCAGGTTCTGGGCCTACCCCAAGAATCCCATTCTCTGAATGGAGCGTGATACGTCCCTTCGGTAAATAATCAGCAACCAAAGTTGGAATGCCAATGCCAAGATTCACAACCCCCGATGTTAATTCTTGTGCACAACGCCAAGCAATATAGTGCTTAATTGAGTCGCTCATTATATTTCCTCCCTTTTTACCACGATATCAACGAAGATAAATGGTGTAACAATTGAATCAGGATCAAGTTCTCCAATTTCAACAATTTCATCGACTTCCACGATGGTCAGTTTGGCCGCAGTCGCCATGACCGGATTAAAATTCTGTGCTGTTTTTTTATAAACTAGATTACCAGCTTTGTCGGCTTTATGTGCCCTAATAATCGCAACATCAGCCGTTAGAGATTGTTCGAGAACATGCTCGCGGCCATTGATAACGCGTGTCTCTTTCCCAATTGCCAAATCCGTTCCCGCTGCAGTTGGTGTAAAGAACGCAGGAATTCCCGCTCCGCCGAGACGAATAGCCTCAGTAAAAGTACCTTGTGGTAATAGCTCAATTTCGACGCTTCCTTCGCGGTATGCTTTCACTAACTCTTTGTTGGTTGAAAAGAAGCTGCCGACTACTTTTTTGATTCGATTCTGGACAAACAAATCATTTAGGATGGAAACACTGCCAAGGCTATTCATAATCAGCGTTAGGTTATTTATGTTCGTCTTGTTAATTAATGCTTTTGATAAATACCTTGGCATACCGGGAAATTCAAAACCGCCTACCATTATAGTAGCAGCATCAGGAATTTGTTTTACTGCTTCTTCCACGGTTAAAAATTGGACATCCGTTTGAATTTGAGCCATTGTTTCATTCATAATCCATTCTCCCTTGTAGTTATTTTACATTGATACTGACCGGTTGGTATGTTATTATTAAACAAAATAATAAATTTTCTGTCAATTGTTATTTGAATTATAATTTTTAAAATATATTTATAGACCTATAACTCTTTAATTTCCCACACTTATTTGATTAAAGCAGATTTTGTAAAACTAAAATTGTTTTTCATTTACACCATTTTTTTAAAATATTAATAATATAGAATTCGAGAAAGGATGAGAGTTAATGAAACTAGATCAAGTAACAAAGCAAATCTCAACACCATTAGATGCCCCAGCATTTCCTCGTGGACCCTATCGGTTCAATAACCGGGAATATTTGAACATCATTTACCGTACTGACAAGGAAGCATTGAGAAAGATCGTCCCAGAACCCCTGGAAATTGATGAACCACTGGTTAAATTCGAAGTAATCCGTATGCCGGATGTTACTGGCCTAGGATCATACACAGAGTCCGGTCAGGTTATTCCCGTTGTTTTCAACGGTGAAAGAGGTGACTATGTGCACTCCATGTATGTGGATAACCATCCAGCTATAGCAGCTGGCCGCGAGGTAGGAGCATACCCTAAAAAGCTAGGCAAACCGAGTCTATACATAGATTCAGATACTCTTGTGGGAACACTGGATTATGGAACTTTAAGAGTTGCCACGGCTACTATGGGCTATAAACATCAGCAAATTGATTTAGAACAGGCCCGTGAGGAGATTTGTAAACCGTATTTTATGCTCAAGCTTATTCGGGGCCAAGAGGGGAAACCGCGAATCTGTGAGCTTGTACGTGGTGAAATTACAGATATCACCATCAAAGGTGCCTGGACTTCCCCTGCCCGCTTGCAACTATTCGCTCATGCTCTTGCACCAATGGCTGATTTGCCTGTACTTGAAATTGTGTCAGCTTCGCATATTCTTACTGACCTTTCATTGCCACGTACAAAAGTTGTCCATGATTATCTTGCGGCGGAAGAGTCAGTTGGGAAAAAGGAATTAATTAGTCAAAAATAAAGGGACCTTTCAAAGCTGCTTTTTCTAAAAAAATTGACCCTCACAATGTGGGGGTCATTCTATGTTTGAGAATAACTAAGTTCTTAATCCTCTCTTCCTTCATTAAGTTCATCCATTAACTGCTTCGTCCTTTTCGCATTTCCTTCAGCAAAGTTTTCAAGCCGCTCCTTTAATTCGTCATCATCATGAACCCGCTCGGCCGTAATCAAATACGTCCTCATTAAGTCTTCTTCTACTTCTATCGAATGCTCAAGAACCTCTTCAAGCTTTTCCTTTTCATCCTTTTTATTGAAAAAATTCATATCCATGGAATAGCCTCCTTTTCTCGATTATTTTTTTCAATTCTATTCGGAGATATCCATTCAATACGAAAGTTGAAATGATTGCCGACTGTTAGTGAATCAATAACTAAATATAGAAATTTTATACCTAACCTAAATAAAATGAAGATTACCTTTCAAAAAAGTATAGTTAGAATATTATAAATAAATATAATTTTCTAATATTACAAAAATATTCTACTATTTTAACTCTCTTTAAGTAATATAAAATACATTTAGGTTTAACTAATCGGGCTGAAAGATTAAATTTAGCTGAAAGCGATACCACATGAAGGGCATGCGGTACAGACAATTGGTATTTAATAAGAGATTAATTATTGGAGGGGTTTCAGTGAATATTGAAAAACGAACAATAGAGTTTATACCCGAAGAAGAACGGCATGGTAGTGTTCGCAATTTGTTTACGATCTGGTTTAGCGCAAATATGCAGATTACAACACTTGTTACTGGAGCACTTGCCATTGAATTCGGTTTAACCCTTTTTTGGAGTATCGTTGCGGTTGTAATCGGAAATCTGCTCGGTGCAATTTTTATGGCCTCCCATTCGGTTCAAGGGCCAAAATTAGGAATTCCACAAATGATTCAAAGCCGTGC
Source organism: Neobacillus pocheonensis (assembly GCF_050477905.1). Lineage (NCBI taxonomy): Bacteria > Bacillati > Bacillota > Bacilli > Caryophanales > Bacillaceae > Neobacillus > Neobacillus pocheonensis. Next base: position 63,880 of record NZ_JBCNAD010000019.1, read on the forward strand.
ACAATTTGGGGTGGTAGGTGCAGTCATTCCTCTCATTATTGTCATACTTATGTACATTGGCTTTTTTGCCAGCAGTGGAGTACTCGGTGCACAAGCTATTAGCAGTGCATTTTCACTCCCGCTGAACTGGAGTATCGTGTTAATCAGTATCATAACTCTTGTGATTACGCTTTTCGGTTATGACTTAATTCATAAGATGGAGAAATATTTCGCCATTATTTTTGCAATCGTATTTGTTTTTGTAACAGTAGAAGCATTTCGTCTCCCTATGCCAGCTCATATTTGGGTACCTGGTCATTTTTCAGCAGGACCATTTTTATTAACCGTTAGTATTGCCGCAACATGGCAATTAACTTATGCTCCTTATGTAGCAGACTACTCAAGATACCTTCCAAGCAATACACCATCATCAAAAACTTTTGGATATACTTATGCTGGAACTGTAATTGGAACTGTATGGATGATGAGTTTGGGTGTTATTTTAACAGCACTTATTCCTAAATTCTTAAGTAACTCTAGTGCTGGTCTTGCAAAACTCGTTGGTCCACAGTTTGCTGTCATTATGTATGTAGTGATTGTTCTCGGGGTTTTAGCCGTTAACGTGCTAAACCTTTATGGTGCGTTTATGTCAATTACGACAACCTTAGAAGCTTTTACAAAATTAAAAGCAACAATGAAGGTTCGTTTTTGGTTGGTTTTTGTCACAGCTATTATTGGAACTATTTTAGCCATTTGGGGACATGGTAATTTTTTAAGTAATTTTGAGAACTTTATTCTATTACTTTCCTATTTTATGGTTCCTTGGACAGCCATTAACTTGATCGACTACTATCTTTTACGCCGCGGGGAATACAATGTATGGGATGTATTTGATGTTAATGGGCAGTATGGAAAATTTAATTGGGTTGCAATCATCGCTTACCTAATTTCTTTTATTCTAGAAATTCCTTTTGTGAATACAACCATGTATGTTGGTCCTGTCTCCAAAGCTTTAGATGGGACAGATATTGCTTGGATTATGGGGTTAATTGCTCCATTAGTTCTTTACTATTATCCAATGAGAAAGAAATTGAACCTATCTTTCGGTAATCATCCAATGGCAAATAAACCAGTGAATAAGTAAATCAAAAGGTAAGTGCATGAATAAAGGGTGATGCCAGGCATCACCCTTTTATATTTCACGTTGTTAAGTCCTTTTGATGCAATTCATTCCATTTCTTAACTAAGCGCTTCGGAGCCGCTCGTAAATAGGCTTCTTGAATTAGATCGGTCAATTCATTCCAATCTTCCTGATTCGGATTTTGAATAGATACCCAGCCGTGATGTCCTATATAAGGGGTTTTAAAGAAATGCTCCTTCTGTAGCAATAATTCTTGAGTTTCCCTATCTGACTTGAACGACAAGCTGAATCCTTTTTCACCTTCACCTGAAATCACGAAGGATTTTCCATTAACTTTAAACGTTTTGTGTCCAAAACCGTCAATAATCTCAACAGCTTCAGACAAAGTAAGACAAATATTTCGCAGATTTTCAAGCATGCCAGCCGTATCTTGTGATTTCATGTTTTTATTCACCTATCAACGACTCTATTTTGCATTCGCATCGGGTTGATGAATTCCGAATACATTGCCTTCAGTATCAATATAGTATCCTTGCCATGCCATTCCAGGCAGGGCGTACTTAGCCATTGCTACTTTGCCACCATTCTCCAGAATTTTAGATTCCGTAACATCGTAGTTTTCCACTCCCATTGTACACGCGTAACCATTTAGTGCTTGATTGGGTTCTGGTGGAGCACTTTGACGCTGCATCAAAGCTCCATTAATTCCTAGTTGATTTTCATCGCCAGTCACTGCTCCAAAGTAAGGCATACCTGCATAGTCACTCCAATCTTGAAATGACCATCCGAATACCTCTCCATAAAACTTCTTTGCCCGTTCCATGTCACTTACATGGATTTCAAAATGAACTAATCTTCCCATGTTCATCCTCCTATTTTCACATCAATTTTCCATTATATCATTTCGTTTATCCGCTTCCAATTTCCTCCCTATTATCGTGGAAAATAAGGAAAAATATTCAATTGTTATGAATAAAAGGAAAAAACCAGATTGTTAGTTGCTTTCTTAAAAAATGAGTATATCAACTTGAGGTTAGTTCAGATTCCATTTTTTTAAAGGCCTCTTCCTTTTTCTTAAGATTATTGAGGTTTTTGGTGTAATCCTTCGCATATATGATTGAAAAAAGTGTATCTAGGATATACTCGAACGATATTTGTGAAGCAAATGTCCCAACTTTGAAAAAGTCATATTCTTCATACGGGACCACAATTGTCAGATCACATAATTGAGACATATTTGATTCCGTATTACCCGTTATCATTATTTAGGGAATTTCCACTGAGGCCAGATATTTTAAAATCTTCATGTGCGAAACCGAGTTACCAGCATAACTTATAAAAATTGCACAGTCCGTTTTGTCCATGCTTAACGCATTCCATGTTGCTTCCATATATTCATCTGCAATGATTAAGTGTTTGTTAATTTTAATAAACTTATTTTGAAAGCTACGAGCACGAATTTGAGAGTCCCCATTGCCGAAAAGAAAAATTCGGTTGGCATTCATAATAATTTCTACAGCTTTATTTAATTGATTCATGTCCAGTTTCACTAAGGTTTTCCTAATAGTTTCAATCGTCAGATCAGCCATCTTTTTTGCAATATTTATTGGACTATCTGTTGGTAGAAAGGGAAAATTAGGATCAACATGTTCAATAGCATGTTTATTACTTTGTATTTCATGGATTAATGCCACTTTAAAATCTCTATACCCTGAGAAACCTAACTTCTGACAAAGCCTAATAATTGCAGAGTGAGAAGAAAAGGAATACTCTGCAAGTTCTTGAATGTACATATTTGGAACATCCTCTAGATTTATTAAAATGAAGTCAGCAATTCTTTTTTCTGTTTCTGTAAAACCCTGCTTTTGTTCAAGCATCTTTAATAATGTCATTTTTACCTCCATTTTGTTTATCGATATACAATTATTTTATTTATCAAATAGAGCACAACACTCACAGCAAAAGATGAGTACTTTATAGGGCTTCATTACTAATATACCAAATCATCCAAATAAGCTCTTTTTTAAACATAATGTTCAGCCTACTATCACCAAATCAAAGTATTTTTGGACATGAGGTCCCATTTATTTCAAAAGTATTTTCAGAGCTTAACAACTTTCATATAATCAAGCTAATCGAAAAAGATATGGAGGAGTTTTTTATGTTAACTATCGCTTATATCGGAAACGGAAAAAGCACCAATCGTTATCACTTACCGTTTTCATTAAACAATGAAAACATTCATGTGAAAACCATTTATTCACCCCGTAACAACAGTGTTTGGGAGAAGATACCAGAAGTAAATTATGTTAATGATTTAGATAAAGTCTGGAAGGACGATGAGATTCAATTAGTTGTCATTTGTACCCCATTAGAATACCACTATGAGTACGCTAAACTGGCTTTAGATAAAGGAAAACATGTATTACTCGAAAAGCCATTTACACAGACCTCTGAACAAGCAAAAGAGTTATTTGCATACGCAAAAGAAAAAAACCTTTTTATTCAATGTTATCAAAATCGCCGATTTGATTCAGATTTCTTAACAGTACAAAAGGTTATTAGTAGTGGAGTCTTAGGTGATTTACTAGAAGTAGAAATGCACTACGATTATTTTAGGCCTGAAGTGCCTAAGTCTGTAAAATTTTCTAGAGGATTCAGCTATTTGTATGGACACGGATGCCATACGATAGATCAAGTTTTGTCTCTCTTTGGTAATCCTAATACTATTACTTATGATGTTAGACAACTTCTTGGAAAAGGACATATGAATGACTATTTTGATTTGGACTTCTTTTATGATTCAAAAAAGGTTTCTATTAAATCAAGCTATTTCCGTTTGAAAGAACGTCCTAGTTTTGTTGTATACGGTAATAAAGGTGTATTTATTAAACAGACCAAAGATCGACAAGAAGAACACTTGAAACTATTTTACATGCCTACTAACAAGGATTTCGGTATTGATTTACCTGAGCACTACGGCGTTCTAACCTATGTTAATGATGAAGGAAAATATCATGAAGAAAAAGTGATTTCAGAAGTAGGTGACTACGGACGAGTTTATGATGGTGCTTATGAATCCATTATTAATGGAAAAGAGAAAATTGTTAAGGATGAAGAAACAATACGACAAATGGAAATTTTAGAGGAGGGAATCCAAAGAGTAGAAAGTTAAATTCCAATGCTATGGACTCATCGTCATTAATAAAGTTACTTCCCTTTTTTTTCTTGCATAGTATTGTCTTATTCAATACAGCTTGTAGGCCCGTACCAGACACTTAAAAAGGCAACGCCACAGAATAAAGTGTGGTTAGTTGCCTTTCTTTAAAATGAGTTGTGAGATTCACTCCATATGTCCAGATTCCTTGAAAGGTCATGTCATTATATTATGTAGGTTCTCTATATTAAAGAGCAGTAAAGAGCGTCCGCTCATCCTTATACTCCTTTCGTTGCATTACTTTAGGACAAAGCATATGATACTACTATCTTCATGAAAGTCCCAATCCACAAGTATATCTGCAATCGGATTGCTAAAGATTTCTTCAAAACGACCATCACGATGCAGATATGACTTTTCGAGTTCATCCTTGGTGACCATCAGAGTCTGTTCAAATCCCTTGGCAATCAACGCCTTTTCAATTCGCACTAAAATTCCATCTCGTTTTACAATATAAATCTTCGGCGAAATAAAATAGGCTTCTGTTTTCTCAGGTTTTTTTTGCACCAATACACTAATTCTATCAACCTCATCGATTAATGGTTTCAGGTCAACATGAGCACCTTGATTCCGGTCTACAAACTGAGTGACCACATTTTCAAATTGAACTGTTATCATACCTGTATTTTGCTGATAATTCCAATCGTGGTAAAAGGATTCAATGTCCTGTTCAAATTCCAGTTCAAGAATCCCCTTAAATTGGTTAAGAACCGTTTTCATGACGATATTTCGCGAAATATCAATATTATCTGAATTTCCGTTCTCCAACAAAGTAGATTCTAATGGAGACATGAATCCCCTGATGTAAAAAACCAGAAACCTCTCATTTGCAAAAGCAAAACAGGATTCCGGCCCACGCCCAAAACTTTTCCTTAACAATTTACTTGTTAAACTGCTAATATCCATTAGCTTTTGTTGCAGTGACAAAGACATCAGTGCTACGACCTCACTTTCCTCAATGCAAAAAAATACTGCCTGACATTATCATGCCCTGGCAGTAAATTCTTTATTTAATTAGTATAGCCTTTGTTGAAAATGAAGATTAAATAACTTCTATTTTTTTTAGGATCCCACATCATAAATAAATCTTCAATCAACCGATTAAACATTTCTTCAAATAATTCTCGATGCTGATAATACCCTTTTTTCATTTCCCTAGCATTGGTTAATAACAAGTCAGAACTCCCTTGCTCAACTAGCAAATAATCCAGTGGAAGCATAACCTCTTTTAATTCAATCGCACAGATATTATGGGTATACTTAACAACCTTGAGCTTGCTGGGGATTTTATGAAGCTTTACGCCAACTTGTCTAACTAATTGAAATAACTTCCTCTCAAAGCTTTCATCTATCTTAACATCTGGATTAAAACTATTATTCACTAATAGTAAGATACCTGAATTAGAATTATAGTTCCAATCTTGATAGAGGGATTCAAAGGGAATTCCTAAAAATTGCGATGCCTCACTTAATAATTCTTCTGACAAGGCAGTAATGACCTTGGACCGATATTTCATCACTAAATTATATTCTTGTTTGACCGTTAAAATTTCCTCAGCAGGTGTCATAAAGTTTCCGATATAAACATATAATCTGTTTGCTCTTAAAACTGCAAAACAAGTTTCAGGACCTTTTCCAAACCCCCGCTTTATAATTTTACTAAATGAACTGCTGAGAGACACCAAATCTTCTTGAGTTGCAACCATTCAAATCCCCCTTAAAAAAATAAAATGGCCTAACTTCACAAAAAGGAAGTTAGGCCACAGTTAGGACGACTATAAATATAGTTTCCACTATTTACCATCACAATGTGTTATTGTTTATTTTCAAAAAAATCTTTAATACATTTTGAAATAACTAATGACTGCAAGACATTAGACAAACAATATTATACTATCATAAATAAAGGATAACAACAAAATTTAGAAGAAAATTAGAAAATAATATTTATTTTAGTGAAGGTAAAGGCAATTTAACATGAATGGAGGTTCCAGTTGGATCACTTTCTATGTATATATCTCCTTTATGTTCCTTAATAATTTGCCTGCTGACTAACAGGCCAAGCCCAGTGCCATTTTCTTTTGTTGAAAAGAAAGGCTGGCCAATTTGGTTAAGAAGCTCCGGCGGAATACCGGAACCCTGATCACTGATGCAGATTTTCACTATCCTATCAACAATTGGACTCCCATGTATATGCAGAATTCCCCCATCTGGCATAGCCTCAATAGCGTTTTTTATATAATTAATAAAAACCTGCTTCAATTGGTTATTATCACCCAAGATACATGTATTCGTAAAATCAAATTGTTTTTCTATGTGAATATTATTTAAGTGTGCCTGAGGTACCATTAAGGTAATAACTTGATCTAATAATACTTGGAGATTTACACTTTCATATTTTTGCTTGGATGGTTTTGCGAGCACCATTAATTCTTTGAGAATGATTTCAATTCGATCAATCTCAGAATTTATGATTTGAAAATAGACTTTACTACCGTCGTACTCTCCCATAATTAATTGTAAAAAGCCTTTGATGGCTGTAATTGGATTGCGAATCTCATGGGCAATACCAGCTGCCAACTGACCTGCAGTAGCTTGTTTTTCCGACAGGCGAGATAAACTATTAATTAAGGCATGATGCTCTTTTTCACGTTCCGTAGTAAGCCTATTTTGTTTTATGGACGTAATATCCTTTAAGACTAGATACGAACCAAGAAAATCTTTTTCAAAAAAAATGGGCATGGAGGAAATGTTAACATCTAAGATACTTCCTTCAATTACTTGTACTTGGGCATCGAAATTATCGAGTCTTCCCTGTTCTCTGCCTTTAAAAAAGGTATGCCCTGGTGCTAAGAAGTCTGTATTAAACAGTTTATTTAATGATAATTGTTGTAAAGTATCTCTTGAATAACCCAATAGCGGTTCACACGCATGGCTTGCATATTCAATGTTCCCATTCAAATCAATTAATATAAACGCATCACGATTTTTAGATAGGATCGAGAAGTCCCTATCCAAATTCGTATCTCTATACACTTTTAAAAGAACTCTTTTACTGTCGCTTCCATGGATAATGATAAGGCAGACCCTCCTTTTTTTATTTTCTGAAATAAAAAAGCCACAGTATTAAGTAGGTGTTACCCTCCCTCTTACTGTGGCTTTAAAATCTAGCGTCTTATTCTAGAATTCGTTTCCAAAAAGATTTCACTTTTCACTTCATTTTTTCAAATAGAATAGAGCATTAACCCTATATCCATAATAAATATATTATATTTTTAGAATTTTAGCAATAGTATATCTAACTATTCTTCCCGTCCCATCAATATTCCTTTCCAAAGTTATCCAGCAACGCACGTACTTCATCTGTTGATTTCGTGTTCATCAATTGATTTCTTAATTCAGCAGCTCCAGGGAATCCTTTGACATAAATTTTGAAAAAGCGATGAAGCCCAGTGATTGAACGTGGCAGTACTTCCGCATATTGATCTTGAAGATCAAGCTGCAGTCTTAAAAGATCAAGGTATTCCTTACTGCTATGCTCTTTTGGCTCTTTTTCAAAAGCAAAAGGATTTTTAAAAATACCTCGCCCAATCATAACGCCATCAATACCATATTGTTCAGCAAGCTGCAGCCCAGTTTGACGGTCAGGAATGTCTCCATTGATTGTTAGCAGCGTATTTGGTGCGATACGGTCTCGTAAATTTTTGATCTCCGGAATTAGCTCCCAATGCGCATCTACTTCGCTCATTTCCTTTCTTGTCCGTAAATGAATAGAAAGGTTCGCAATATCTTGTTTTAAAATATGCGTTAGCCACTCCTTCCACTCATTGACATCCTTATCGCCAAGTCGTGTTTTCACGCTGACAGGCAGTCCGCCCGCTTTTGCTGCTTGAATAAGTTCTGCCGCAACGTCTGGACGCAGAATAAGTCCACTACCTTTCCCTCTCGATGCCACATTCGGTACAGGGCAGCCCATATTAATATCGATGCCTTTAAATCCTAGATCTGCCATGCCAATACTCATTTGACGGAAATATTCGGGATTATCCCCCCAAATATGTGCCACCATTGGCTGTTCATCTTCTGTAAAAGTCAAACGTCCACGCACACTTTTCATGCCCTCTGGATGACAATAGCTATCCGAGTTTGTAAACTCTGTGAAAAATACATCCGGTCGACCGGCTTCACTTACTACGTGACGAAAAACAACATCTGTCACATCTTCCATTGGTGCGAGCACAAAAAATGGTCGTGGTAAATCACGCCAAAAATTATCTATCATTTTAAACTCAAATCCTCTCACTATGGATACAACTTCAAATTCTCAGTTATACCAATTCCAACCGCGCGACCGCTTCACAATGGGCTGTATGTGGGAACATGTCCACCGGTTGTATATATTTCACTTTGTATTTGGAACTTAATACTTGAATGTCTTTTGCTAAAGTGGATGGATTGCAAGAAACATAGATGAGCTTTTCTGGTTTTACTTGCAAAATCGTTTGGATTAACTGGCCGTCAAGACCCGTTCTTGGAGGGTCGACAACGATTACTTCCGGTTTCCATCCTTTTTTTACCCATTTCGGTAGGACTTCTTCCGCTTTTCCAGGTACATATTTTGTATTAGTAAACCCATGTCGCTTCGCATTTTTCTTGGCATCCTCTATCGATTCAGGAATGATATCCATTCCGCGTACTTCAGCCGCCTGATCCGCCAGCCATAAACCGATTGTTCCGACACCACAGTAGGCATCGACCACTTTTTCAGTTCCTGTCAGCTCAGCTGCCTTTTTCACTTCATTATAAAGCTTTATAGTTTGAGTAGGATTTAGCTGAAAAAATGTTCGTGCTGATAACTCAAATTGCAGGTCACCTAATGTTTCCTGAATAAAATCCTCTCCAGCGAGCTTTAGTGTTTCCTCACCAAAAATAAGTGAAGTCTTTTGACCGTTAATATTTTGAACAATTGATTTTATATTTGGAAGACGTTTTTGGATTTCTTCAATGATTTGTTCCATTTTTGGTAGCTCTTTTTGTGATGTTATTAGGACGACTTGAAGTTCACCTGTTTGCACACCCACACGAGTAACAATGGTCCGAATAATCCCCTTCCGCGACTTTTCATTATATATAGGAATCCGTAATTCCTCTAAAATTTGTTTTACCTTAGCTGTCGCTTCGTTTGTTTGCGAATGCTGCACTGCACATTGGTCAATATCAATCAATTGGTGTGAATTGAGTCCGTAGAGGCCCGCAAGTACTTTATTATCTTTTTGACCGACTTGGAAACTGCTTTTATTTCGGTAGCCCCATGGCTCTTCCATACCAATTGTTTGCCGAATATCGAGTTTGTCAATTGCGAGCTTTGTATGCCGCTCTAAAGATTGAATAACAATATCGCGTTTTTCTTTTAGCTGTTGGTCGTAATGTAAATGCTGAAGCTGGCAGCCGCCGCATTGGTCGTAAACCGGGCAAAGCGGTTTTACGCGATGAGGTGACTGAGTGCGGATTTTTTTTATCTTTGCTTCCGCAAATTTGGGGTGGACCTCTGTTGCTTCCACGACCACTTCTTCACCCGGTAGGGCCCCAGGCACAAACACCACTTGCTTTTTAAAATATCCAACACCCTCGCCGTTAATGCCGAGCCTTTTGATTGTGAGGGGAAAAGTCTGTTTTGGTTCAATTTTAATACTTTGTACAGTTTTCATAGGTTCAACTCCAAATTATTCAATGCTTCTCCATAAGTACAGGGAGGCGTAGCTTAAATAGGGCTCCCAGTCTTTTTTATATTCTTCCATTTCTTCAAAGGTTGGTTTTTTCGCTAATTGGTAAAGTTTTTTGAGTCCATTTTGAATGCCTATATCAGCCAGCGGAAAGAGGTTTGGCCTTCCGAGGGCAAATAAAAGGAAGTTTTCGACTGACCACTTGCCGATACCACGGATACTTGTTAATCGTTGAAAAATCTCTTCATCGGAGTTAGCCTTTAAAGCATCAAGGTCTAGGCCGTTTTCAACGATTTCTTTTGCGATGCCGATAATGTATTCCGCCTTCCTCGTGCTGAATTGCAATTCCCTAAGCTGATCTATTCTGAGGTTTGCCGCCATTTCAGGTTGTGGAAAAAACCAAACACCATCAATTTCATAGCCGAAGGTTTTGACGAATCGATCGGTTAGAGTATAGGCAAATGTCATATTAATTTGCTGGTGGATAATGCATTTGATTAGACTTCCAAACAGGTCGAAATCGAGCACAAGAGGCGTCCCTTTGAACTGATTAAATAATTCCTTGAGGTCCGTCTTCTGAAAGTGGTTATGGATAGTTTTCAAAGAAACATTCCATTGAAAAATTTCAGAGACCCTTTGGATGGCCGCTTCTTTGTTGTTTTCTCCTTCGATGAAGAAGGCGGGATGATCGATTGTCCCAATTGCCGTTACATCGACTACTTGTGATGTTTCGCCGATTACGATTGGAACTCGTATCGTTCGTTTATCTAAGTCTAATTGTTTTAATGGATCTGGCGCATGTCTTTGTAATACACTGTCAAAATTAAAAGGTCCAGCAAAATGGAATGTCTCTTTCCACACAGGAAGTTCCGTCCTTTGTTATTTTTCCCCGTATTATAGCATGAAAAATAACTAAATGGGAAAAACCGAATTCCAGGTGAAATTCGGTTATTTTAATTTATCTAAGCTTTTGAATTTATAGCCTTTCTTTTTCAAGTCTTTGATGGCTTTTTCAAGGGCATCGGCGTTATCTTCCGAAATGGAATGTAGTAGGATAACACATCCAGGATGGACTCGACTCATTATATTGTCATAGGCGTATTGCCAGCCCCTCTGGTTATTTACATTCCAATCAACAAAGGCAAGCGACCAGAAAACATGAGTAAAGCCTTCCTCCTTCGCAATCTGCATCGTTCTTTCGCTAAAAACGCCACGCGGCGGGCGTAAATATTTCATCTCTTTTTGCCCTGTTATTTCTTTTGTCTTTTCCTTTACTTTTTGAAGTTCTCTGCGGATCCTATCGTCATCTACAGCTGTAAAATCTGGATGGTAGTAGGAATGGTTGCCGATGATATGCCCTTCCTTGACCATTTGTTTTGTGAGCTCAGGCTGTGATTCTAAAAAGTGCCCTGTCACAAAAAAGGTCGCTGGTACTTTTTCTTTTTTTAACACTTTAAGAATTTTAGGCATATATCCATTTTCATATCCGCTGTCAAAGGTAAGGTACAAGACTTTCTTTTTAGGACTTCCCTTATAAAATGCCCCATATTTCGCTAGAAGCTCATCATATTCTTCGCCTGCCTCTGCTGGCTGTTCGTCCACGGCTTTTTTAAAGCCCCAATGAATGGGCTTATTAGAAACGGCTGCGCTGGCTGATGCCGGCACAAACAAAAACAGCACCAATAAGCTGCCGATCAATTTTTTCATCCATGTTCCCCCTATTTTGTTTTTTTTATTGTTTGTTTTTGGAGGGAAAAGATGATTAGCATTTATAGGAAATCTTTTGGTTGATGGTAAATGCGTCCTCTTTTTGTACCTGTATAGGGAAGATTTAGTTTAGGTAGATTTGATGTGATTGTTCTGGATGATGGCATGAGAAGAAATTTCCGTATTTCAGGATTGTTAAACGAGGGCTTAATTAGCAGAAAATAGTGGTTAATCCCATTTAAAAAAGCATCTTTTGAAAATAGTAGGCATTTTGGGCATATCCAGCATGCTCTTTTATAATCCATTGGGATGTACAAACATCTTGGACATTGAACTCCAGGAATCAGCTCTTCCCCTTTAATTTGAAAATAATTAAGGATATCAATTTTTTGTGGAGTATGTTGTTCTAATAATAATTTTATCATTTGCTTAAGTGTGTTTTTAGTAATCCTATTTTCACTATATTTTTCTTCTAGTTCGTCTACTTTAGTTAACAAATTATATGCTTTGATGACTTTTTGCTCCGCTTCTTTATAACCTGGACTTATTAAAATTTCGGTAGAGGGTTTGCAAACTGAAACAAGGTTTTCTATTGGAATTTGAGATATTTTATATTTTTCAAATAAATATCTTAATGAAATTTTATGCCTGTTTATTTGTGCTATTGGATTTTCATAAACCTCTCGATTTCCTCCATATTCGTGGATTAATTGATTTTTCTCAAATCGCAATGTACCAGAATGATTTTTTGCATCGAGAATTAGAATAAATTTTTGAGAAAGGAGGAGGGCATCGATTTGGAAGAAAGTATTGCCTATAGGGAGACGTAGGCCGTGAAAGATATGATATTTATGGTCTGGAATTTGTTCTAGATAATATTTTAACGTCTTTTCTCCATTATATCCGGATTTAAAAATCCTAATTTTTGACCTGATTTCTGTCATCTTAACATGGGTCTCTGGTAATCGGCTTTCTAAAACTTCGGCCTGAAGTAAGAAAGTGGGGGGAGTAAGTTCTTTTTCAACCAAAATTGATTCCTCCTTAAAGTAGTATTTTTTAATAATTCCAATAGAACTGTAGATACTCCTACTTAGTTTAGTCATCTATTTTGACAGTTTAGTGAAAGTTTCTTGATTAATGAAATATAAAATGGAATTTTAACTAAAATCCATATTCTTATTACATATTTTTGTTCACTTATGACATATTTTCAGCTACTTACTACCTATTTTACAAAACTTACGACATTTAATGGAAAACAACTGGAAATCACACTGAAATCAGATTCTTATTACATATTTCTGCTCACTTATGACATATTTTCAGCTACTTACTACCTATTTTGCAAAACTTACGACATTTACTGGAAACCAACTGGAAATCAGACTAAATTCCAGATTCTTATTACATATTTTTGCGTACTTATGACATATTTTCATTCACTTACTACCTATTTATCAAAACTTACGACATTAACTGGAAACTAACTGGAAACAAAATCATATTAATACCTACATTTGCTTACTCACAAGTTTAATTCACAAAAAAAGATAGACGCCTCAAACCAGCGTCTACCTCACACACCAAACAACATCCTATTTAAATACCGGCTCCTTAAATTGAGCTAATTTTTCCAACGATGATTTATCTACATCAGCGTGCAGACTGTTGCCGTGAGAATCCATTGTAACTACAGCTGTGAAGCCTTCTACGCGAAGATGCCACATCGCTTCAGGGATACCAAATTGCATTAAATCAACGCCTTCCACGCCTTTTATGCAATCTGCATAATACTGTGCCGCGCCGCCGATGGCATTCAAATACACACCGCCATGATCATGAAGAGCTGCCAACGTCTTAGGTCCCATTCCACCCTTACCGATTACGGCGCGAATGCCGAACTTCTTCATAATGTCACCTTGGTAAGGCTCCTCCCGAATACTAGTTGTTGGCCCAGCAGCCTTCACGTGCCATTTGCCATCTTCATCCTTCAGCATAACCGGACCGCAGTGATAAATAACCTGACCGTTTAAATCAACTGGTGCATCATGATCGCTCAAATATTTGTGAATCGCATCGCGGCCAGTATACATTAAGCCATTAATCTGAACCACATCGCCGACTTTAAGCGAGCGAATTTGTTCCTCACTAATAGGAGCTTCTAACGTAATCACGCGCTCTGAAGCAGATGCAGATTCCTTTGAAGCACCCTCACCTTCTTCGGCAAAATCAATAAACTCACCTTCTTGATAGGCCCACTCATTAATTTCGCCGCTAACAGCATCCACGCTAACGCCCATGCGGCGGAATGCCCAGCAATTGTACGCAACAGAAACATAGAAACTAGCAGGGATACGGTTCATAACTCCCACTTTACATCCAAGTAAAGTCGCTTCTCCTCCAAATCCCATCGTTCCAATACCTAACTTATTAGCGTTTTCCATTACATACTCTTCTAAAGAACGAAGCTCTTCAACAGGGTTCACATCATCAACAGAACGGAATAATTGCTCTTTAGCTAAATCGTAGCCTGAAGAACGGTCACCGCCGATACCCACACCAATGAAACCAGCGCTGCAGCCTTGGCCTTGTGCTTGGTAAACAGAATGCATGATACATTTGCGAATACCATCAAGGTCGCGTCCGGCACGGCCTAGACCCTCTAATTCACACGGAAGGCTGTATTGAATGTTTTTATTTTCACAACCGCCGCCTTTTAAAATCAAGCGGACATCGATGTAATCTTTTTCCCATTGATCAAACTTGATAACTGGTACACCAGCACCAAGATTATCACCACTGTTTTCTCCGGTTAAGGAATCTACAGAGTTCGGACGTAATTTACCTTCTTTTGTTGCCAAAACAATCGCAGCCCTGATTGCTTCTTTTATTTCTAACTGGTTCACACTAACTGGAGTTTTAATTTTAAAGGTTGGAAGACCTGTATCCTGGCAGATTGGCGATACTTGGTCGTCAGCCATTTTTATGTTGTTTGTAATCGTGGCTAGGCTCATTGCCGCACTTGTGCCGGCGTTTTCTTTTTCCTTCGCCGCTTTAACAGCACGACGGACGTCCTTTGGAAGTTTGGTAGATGTTTCAACAATCAGCTTGTACATACTTTCTTGAAATTTTGCGATATTCACTTCGAGTTCCCCTTTCCCGATGTTCCCCAAAATTATTCTATTTAAATTTTACAACTTTTCGACTTTTTTATTATACTCCTCTAGGCAATAGAATTAAAGGATTAGCTTGCAAACGAATTCATTGTAACATTTCCAAAGGCTCTTTTCGTAAACTTGGTTGCTTTTGGAACTTAATAAGGTTCATTTACTTAGTTTCTAAGCAATTTTCGCAATTGTTCTTGCGAAAAGATGCCACGAATCTTCTTGAAATACGGATTGATTAACTTATACGAAAAACAACAATCTATGTGAAAATCGCCTTTCCAAAAGAAAAAGAGCCTGCTATTTAACAGACTCTTCAGCTTCACGGTTATTAAATTCTCTGCATTTTGATTCCATATCATCAAGCAGCGAAATTAAGCGATCGATATCCTCTAAATCAGCATCTTCAGGATCAATCGCATCAAGTACATCAATAAACATATTTAAGCGGTGTTTTAAAAAATCAACCTGAGAATTTTTATCTTGTACTGGGTTACCCACGAAATTCGCTCCTTCCACTAACTTTTTCATACTATCGAATATTTAATACAATATCAATATTTTACTCTAAAATGACTCCCACAAAGTTATTGAAGGAGTCATTTTAGTCGAATTATCTTGGCCGTTCAGAGGCAGCGAAGCCAAATGAAACATAATCCTGAACAGGAATCCAGGCTCCAATGCCCTGTGAAGTCACGTTTTTGATGACAATAAACTTGCGATTTCCTTTTAGCATTAAATAGACTTCACCATAAGTTACCTTCCCTTTTTCATTTACTCCTGGTGCATACGCATATAAGTAGCCTAAACGATTAGGAGGAATGTTATAAATATGATCATTTTTTGTACCTGAACCGATAATTGTCTCAAATGAAAGTGGAAGATGGGTCTTATCCATTGCTTTTAAAAGCATCATCTTTTTGACGTCTTCAGCATTTGGTATTTTGGCTGTCAGGCCGCCTCTTACAATTTTTTGAGCCTCTTGTACATACTTAATCTGATAAGGAACCTTACCGCCACGATTATCAAAATAATTTGTATTAATCTTTTGATACTCCCAGTTCGGGGAGGTTTCTGTTGATTCGTAATTTAAAGGCCATTGGCCTAGGTAAACAATTGCGCGGTATCCGATTGCAAACGGAGTGCTATTAATACTAGACTCATTGAGCATGCGGATTAAATCAGGATTCTCAATTTTGACCCTCGATGTTTTGATTAACTTTTTAGTCAAATCACTTGGCTGTAAAAATGGCAAGTCCTGTGTTGAATTGGGGTACGTGTTTTCTTTTGTAATATTACGTACTGATGCAGGAACTTGATATTTAACAGGATTTTTTTTCACCGCCCCAGCTTTCTCAGCAAAAGCAGACGGAATAATAGTTAGCATTAATAACAGTGTCATAAGGATGGAAACATTTTTCCTCACAGTGTTAGACTCCTTTCACTAGTAGCATTAATAAGGTCTGCTCATAGTTTTTTCGGAGTCTCCAAATATTATCCATTCACTTTAGTAAATTTCAAATCTTTCGCTTGTAGGCGTTGCATTAATTTTTCAAAAAATGGAAAAAATAGTTGAATTGCCGGTCCTACGGCAAAAGTAATGATAATCGTTCCGTAGGAAATAGGTCCGTTTAAAAAGAAGGCAGGAATTAAGGCGGTAATTTCGCCAATCGTTTTGGCAAGCATTAAATTCACACGAAATCGTTCTTTAATAGCCAACATGAAATTATCGATTGGACTCTGTGGAAATCTGGCCTGTAAATAGATAGAGGCTCCAAATCCAATAATGAGAATACCAATTAGCAGCATAGCCAGTTTAGCAATGAGCAAGTTAACGGAAAATAACTCCAAAAAAGTCCCTAGCCAAAAGTCAACTAAAGTACCAATCACAACAATTGTTAAAAGAGAAAGAACATCCGGCCTTTTTTTTAATAATATTGACACCAGGAACATTAAAACGACCCCATCAAGCATAACCCATTTCCCAACAGATAATCCTACTTTTTCAGTTAGGGCAACATTTAGAGCATCCCATGCACCTACACCAATATCCGCTACTTTTATGGTCATACACACACCGAAGGTCATGATAAACAAACCGATGATAAAAAATAAAAATCGAATAAAGAATTTCATGTTTCGCTCCTTAGAAAAAGTAATAAAAATGTAATAATCAGAACATTTACAAAATTCTATTTTTAAATTATAATTAGGGTAACCTTTCAAAAAAGGAGGGCTGTAATCAATCTGCTGGCGAATTATTGATATTCATTAAGGAGGTTGGGATTCACTAATAATATGACATTCAACACTCGTGTTTTATCAAATTATAACTAAACATGAAGGTTGGTGATCGATGGTCCCAAGAAAAGCGATTGATTTTTTACCCTTTTAAAATGGTGCCGTTTCATTATAGCACATCGGTTATGTTTTACCCCGTACATTAATAAAGTAGGTTAAGTTGAAAAAAGAGACTCTAAGCCGAAGATTGGCTTAGAGTCTTTATTTTTGAAAGCGACACCATCTAGAGTAGAAAAAAACCAATGCCCATTATGACATATGCGGCAAGGAGGGTTAGGCCTTCAAACCAGTTTGTTTCTCCGTCATTAGAGATGACGACCATTAATAGCACGGAAGATACCATTGCAATAAGCTCCGGCCAGCTGAATATTAATGGCATGGATTGATTAAAAAAAAGCGAGACAATTACAAGGACAGGTGCAACAAACATTGCAACTTGTAGTGTCGAACCAATCGCAATCTCCACCGCAACATCCATTTTATTTTTAAATGCCATTAAAACAGCTGATGCATGCTCCGCTGCATTCCCGACGATGGCGACGATGATGACCCCGATAAATAGTTCAGTCCAACCAAACGATTCTGCTACAAATTCAAATGTATGGACTAAGTGCTCGGAGATATAGGCGACGATAATTGTCGCAATGGCGAGCACGGCAATCGCCTTCCACTTCCCCCACTCTGGTTCCTCTTCATCATGTGTATCAATATCATTTGTGGTTTGGTATACCCCTCGATGAGTCACCAGTTTGAAAAATAAAGCTGCTAAATAAAGAACGATTAGGGTACTGGAAATACCTACGCTTAGGGTTAGCGTTTTTCCCTCACTCATGTTCAAGGTAAATACTGCTGGAATAACAAAGGCTACGATTACGGCAAACATTAACAACCCAGAATTATGACGTGCATCATAAACATTAAATTCCTGTCGCTTATATTTTAATCCTCCTATAAAAAAGGAAAGTCCCGCAACAAGCAGCAGGTTGCCTAATACTGAACCAGTCAAGGAGGCCAATACAACTCCTACAAGTCCTGCCTTTAAGGCAAAAATAGAAATAATGAGCTCAACAGCATTTCCGAAAGTAGCATTCAATAAGCCGCCGATCCTTGGTCCCGCTACAATTGCCAGGCTTTCAGTCGCTCTACCCATAAAGCTCGCTAAAGCAATAATCGTTAAACAATAAAGAATAAAGAGGATACCATTTGACCAATGCATTAAAGTTCCAATAAAAGATAGTGGAACCCCTATTAAAGTCATCAGCATAAAGATTTTATTTGTCACCGCATTCCCTCCATAGTTTAGTTTTTATCCCGAATCTTTTTCTACTACATATTTTCTTTCCAATTGCACCACAATTAGCCAAAAAAAGAGTATCATTTTTTGGAAGTCAAAGGCAACATTTTTCTTGCATTAGACTAATCTTCTCGATACCATCATGTAAGGACTATGAAATAAGAGGAATGTATGATGAATAAAAATTATTTACGTTTTTGGATCCTTGTCAGTATTGTAGCCATTTCCGGTTTTTCGCAGGGGATGCTTCTGCCGCTCATTGCGGTTATTTTCGAAAAAAGTGGTGTATCGTCTTCATTAAATGGATTCAATGCGACTGCTCTTTATATTGGAATTTTGCTTGTATCGCCGTTTATGGAGATGCCCCTAAGAAAATATGGTTATAAACCAGTAATTATTCTTGGAGGAGGACTTGTTGTTGTTTCGCTGGCCTTATTTCCACTATGGCCATCCTTTTGGTTCTGGTTTGTTTTACGAATGCTAATTGGAATCGGCGACCATTCCTTGCATTTTGCGACCCAGACCTGGATTACTTCCTTTTCCCCTGCTGAAAAAAGGGGACGAAACATTTCCTTATATGGATTGTTTTTTGGGATTGGTTTTGCCACTGGACCTTTAATGACTCCATTGGTTAATGTCAATGAGGCTCTTCCTTTTATCGCTTCATCTATTCTTTGCTTAATAGGCTGGATATTCGTATTCAGTTTAAAAAATGAACTACCTGAACAAGTAGTAAACATTAATTCGTTTCTTTCAACGATTAAACAATTCAAAAAGGCGATAAAATATGGCTGGGTCGCTTTTTTGCCGCCATTGTGCTACGGCTTTTTAGAATCATCTTTAAACGGGATATTCCCTGTGTATGCCTTAAGAATGGATATTAATGTTTCTAGCGTTTCTCTTGTTTTATCAGCTTTTGCCATTGGCAGTATCATTACCCAGCTGCCCCTTGGGATGTTAAGTGATCAATACGGTCGTAGAAACATCTTAATGACAGTTTTATTTTTTGGTTTTATCAGCTTTACGGCAGCGAGCTTTCTTGAGCATTCCTTTATTGGTCTTTTTATAGCCTTCCTCATTTCTGGAATGGTTGTAGGCTCTACTTTTTCGCTTGGGATCAGCTACATGACTGATTTAGTACCCCGAAACCTATTGCCGACAGGTAATTTATTATGTGGTATCTTTTTTAGCCTTGGCAGCTTGAGTGGTCCGATTATCGGCGGACTATTTATCAAGTTTTTCCAAAATGTAAGTTTTTTTCATATTATCAGTACACTTCTCCTTACACTTTCTTTCGTAATCTTTACATTTGGGAAAAAAGCTCCCATACTCACAGAGCAAGAAAATTAATTGGAGCAAATTCATATCTTAAGCATAAAATGTATGATAAAATAAAATTAAATATAAATAAAGAATTTTTCTAGAAAGTGCTGTCATCACCAAGGTGACAGCTTTCGTGTTTTTTCAGGGTAATGATTTTGATTATTTTTCTCAATTAGAATTTAATCTTATCAATTAGAAGGTCCGAGGGGGGAGAATCAATGAGTTCTGAAGCAAAGTCTCTAACAAAGGGAATACAAAAGGTAGGAGTAATTGAAAAAATAAAACCACATGTCGAATTGATTGCAGCCATTTTGAGTGGTGTATTAATCGTCTCTGGGTGGCTGCTTGATAAAAGCGGACAGGGGGCTGATTCCATCATCGCCTATCTGCTTGCCTTTATAATTGGCGGGTTTGCCAAAGCAAAAGAAGGCATCGAAGCAACATATGAAAATAAAGAACTAAACGTGGAAATGCTGATGATTTTTGCTGCGATTGGTTCAGCGATGATTGGCTACTGGACGGAAGGAGCTATCCTCATCTTTATTTTTGCAGTCAGCGGCGCCTTAGAAACCTACACGATGAATAAAAGCCATAAAGAGATTTCATCGTTAATGAAGCTCCAGCCTGAAGAGGCACTTCTTATTACGAACGGATATGAAGAACGGGTTCCCGTTTCGGAGCTACGTGTTGGAGATAGCATCCTTATAAAACCAGGTGAACGGGTACCATCAGATGGAACAATTATCAAAGGACAGACCAATATTGATGAAGCCGCAATTACTGGAGAGTCAATGCCAGTCTCTAAAGGGGATCAGGCAGAAGTATTTGCCGGCACGGTCAATATGACAGGCTCCATAACTGTACGGGTCACAAAAGCAAGCCATGATACCCTATTTCATAAAATCATTCAGCTTGTCCAATCCGCTCAAAGCGAAAAGTCACCATCACAGCTTTTTATTGAAAAATTTGAAGGAACATATGTAAAAGTTGTTCTCATGGTTGTACTTGCAATGTTTTTCCTACCACATTTTGCCATTGGCTGGAGCTGGCATGAATCCTTTTACCGAGCAATGATTTTATTGGTTGTCGCCTCCCCTTGTGCACTTGTCGCATCGATTATGCCTGCCACACTTTCGGCCATTTCGAATGGTGCGAAGCATGGAATTTTGGTAAAAGGCGGCGTACATCTCGAAAATTTGAGTCATATAGAAGCAATTGCATTTGATAAAACCGGAACGTTAACAAAAGGGAAACCGGAAGTCACAGAAGTCATTGTTAAGGAAGGGTTAGATAAAGAAGCACTTGTATGGAAAGCCGCATCCATTGAAAGCCATTCAAATCACCCGCTTGCACAGGCAATTGTCAAACATGCGAAGCACCACATAAACAAAGATCTTTTTCATCCCGATAGTCTTGAGGATGTTCCGGGCTGGGGTGTTAAAGCAGAAATAAACGGCGTACAATGGAAAATCGGAAAGGCAGCTTTTGTTGGAAAAGAAAATGTAGACCGTTTTGCTGACGGAAAAGCCAAAGTGTTAGCTGGTCAAGGAAATACGCTTGTTTTCATTGAAATTAACGGCGAACTAGTTGCCATGATTGCTTTAAAAGATGTTGTCCGCGATGAAACAAAGCTAGCCATTGACCATTTAAAGAAACAGGGTATTCGTACTGTAATGCTTACTGGTGATAGTGAAAAGACGGCCCGTGCTATTGCAAATGAAAGCCATGTCGATGAATTTTACTCAGAATGTTTACCTGAAGAGAAAGTAGAGCAACTAAAGCATTTGAAAAGAAAATATAAAACGGTTGCGATGGTGGGTGACGGCATTAATGATGCTCCAGCCTTAGCGATTGCCAATGTTGGTATTGCCATGGGAGAGGGAACTGATGTTGCCCTTGAAACGGCAGATATCGTCCTTATGAAAAATGACCTGCCTCGTATTTCGGAAGCCATTCGTCTTTCTCAGCGGATGAATAAAATTATTAAACAAAATGTTGTATTTTCGATCACGGTCATCATGCTTTTAATCTCATCCAATTTCTTTCAAGTGCTTGATTTGCCATTTGGGGTCATTGGACATGAAGGCAGTACCATCCTTGTCATTTTGAATAGTCTCCGTCTTTTAAAATCATAAAGAGGACCGGGTGAAGCTTTCACCCGGCCTTTTTATTTCATTTAATGATATCCGTTTGAACCATTGGCAGATCCAGAAGTTTTATTTCCTTTACTGCCTTTGCCTTTTTGCTTCGTGCCGCCGTCTTTTTTAGTATGCTTGGTCATCTCTCTACCTCCGTTTATGTTGGGTCAAACCCATTTATAGTTTTGACAGAAAACCTATTTTCATAAAGGAAAGTATTAGCAGTTGGTTCGATTTTTCTCACTATAAAAAGCATTAATTTCCCCACCTAAAATAATAATAAAGGCGGATATGTATAACCAAACCATCAACACGATAATGGTTCCAATACTCCCATAAGTAAGCGAATAGTTCCCAATATTACCAACATAAAAAGAAAAGCCCATCGAAGAAATAATCCATCCCAATGTCGCAAAGGCTGCTCCGGGAAAAGCGCTTCGGCAACGTAATTTCACATTTGGTGCTACCCAGTACAAGCCTGTAAAAATAAGAAATAAAATGATGGCACTAACGGCCAAGCTTAACGTATCCCACAGCTTTATAAACTGGGTGGTATACCCCAACTTTGAAAATAAAAACAAGCCAATTTCCCTTCCGAATATCGGCAAAATAATGGCGAGGATAAACACAAAAATCATCCCAAAGGTTAATAACACAGCCATACCTCTTGAGACAATAAACGAACGGCTTTCTTTTACATTGTAGGCTTTATTAAAAGCCCTAACTACAGCGTTAATGCCATTAGATGCTGACCAAATCGTCCCGATAATCCCAAAGGAAAGCAAGCCGCCGCTGCGATGATTCATAATATATTTCACATTTGTTTCGATTAGGTCCATTGCCTCTGTCGGTGCAAAATCCCTTATCATCCCCAACATATCTTCATGAGGAATTGGGATATAAGGCATTAGCGTGAATATGACGATAAGGAGTGGAAACAAGGAAAGAAGAAAAAAGTAAGCCAATTGAGCACTTAATCCTGGAAGGTCATCTTCTTCGATTCGATGCCAAAGCAATCTTAGCAATGAAGAGCGTACATTCGCTGTCTTTTCCACGTCCTGCTCTCTCCTTTTAGTAATTTTTTAATCTTCTACCCTTACTTCTTTTAAAAGTTCCTCTTCTTCACTTTTTGAAAACGAATCCTTTGTTTCTTTGACGATCTCCGTCACCTGAGGTGTTAATTCGCGTAGCTCCTCCACCTTATCGACAAGATAGGAAATATCCTCACTTACTTGCTCAAATGTTGATCTTAACTTTCCAGCGGTTTCTCCGGGGTGACGTACAATATAGGAAACCTTACTAGAAGTTTTTTGAACGTTTTCTTTCATAATCTGCCTGGTATGTTTATCAAGTAAGCTAAGCGCTCCCCCCGCGAGTGCACCAAGTAACATACCCTTCCAAAATTGATTTTTCTTCGTCATCTTAACCTTTCCTTCCTTATCTCTAATTATCAGTGAATCCTTTATTAATGAAAATAATACCAAAAATACTATCCATCATTTATTTTGCTTTATTCACGCTCCCTAAGCAAGTCCATCCGCTAACTTTATAGAAAGGTTTTGTATTGACATATACTTTTTAACATGAAAAGATGATATTAATATTTCGGAAAGGGTGACCGGAGTGAATTTATCTCAAAAATCTGTTGAGAATGTTGAATTTATGATCGAACAAATAAAGGAAAAGTTGAAAGTATTAAACCTAGGAGCAATTAAACCCTCACACTTTGATGAAGAAATGTACGAGGAATTAAAAGAAATTTATGAAATGGTACTACGAAAGAATTCGTTTAGTCCCAATGAAATGCAAGCTTTGGTTGAAGAATTAGGAAGTCTCCGCAAAAAATAAAAAACAGATCGCGATGATCTGTTTTTTATTTTTCCTGATCAGTTAATATTATAGGTCCGTCTTTGGTTATGGCAATCGTGTGCTCATATTGGGCTGAATATTTACCATCGATGGTCCGAGCTGTCCAGCCATTGTTATCCATCTTCGTTTGGTACCTGCCGACGTTTACCATCGGTTCAATTGTAAAAACCATTCCTTCCTTAATCCGGGGGCCTTTTCCCGGCAGACCGTAATGAGGAACATCAGGTTTTTCGTGGATTACCGTTCCAATACCATGTCCAATAAAGTCGCGAACAACCGAAAAACCTTCACTTTCAACGTATTTTTGAATGGCATGTCCTATATCCCCAATCCGATTGCCAGGAACTGCCTGCTCAATCCCTTTGTATAATGCTTCTTTAGTTACGTTTAATAAATGGTCTGTCTCCTTTGAAACCGGGCCAACTGCATAGGACCACGCCGAGTCTGCCAAGGCTCCATTGTAATTGACCACCATATCAATGGTAACAATATCTCCTTCTTTTAATGCGTCTTTCCTAGGAAACCCATGGCAAATTTCATCATTTATGCTTGCGCAAGTTGCAAATTCATATCCTTTATAACCCTTTTGCTCAGGGGTGGCATTATGTTTATTTAGAAATTGTTCGACGAATTGATCAATTTCCCAAGTTGTAATACCTGGCTTAATGAGTTTGGCGATTTCTTTATGACAGGCAGCCAGTATTTCTCCCGCCTTTTTCATAGCTTCAATTTCCCGTTGTGATTTAAGTACAATCATGTTGGGGTCCCCTTCCTTTTTGTTTAATTTTATGTATGTAAAGCAATATAGTTCATTAATGAAGCATACTTATGTAAAAATTATACTTTATGACTAAATTGGCAACACTATTAATATTAACTCTATCCATTTATTTTTTCAAAATTACTTTAGTACTATGAAAACTTTCTCAACGTTCAAAATATCGTCATAATCGTTCGTTCGTAATATGGTACTTTTCTATTCTTTTTGGTAGAATTAACGTATATATAATAATAATAGGTGTGTGAGGCTCAATGATTGGTGACCGCGTAAAAAAATTTCGCTTAGAAAAGAAAATGTCACTATCCGAACTTGCTGAGCAAGCGGGTGTCGCTAAATCTTATTTAAGTTCACTTGAAAGAAACCTACAAAAAAATCCTTCAATTCAGTTTCTTGAAAAGATTGCTTCTGTATTAAATCTTCCAGTCGAACATTTAATTCATGAACAAATTGATAAAACTGAGTTAGATAGTGAATGGATGAATATCGTTCAGGAAGCCATGAATTCCGGTGTATCAAAAGATCAATTCCGTGAGTTTCTAGAATTTAATAAGTGGCGAACTAACCAAAATAATAACCAATAGGGATTTTAGTTTTATTAAAAGAAAAAGCATTCTACAAAACATGACGTTTTTTGTAGAATGCTTTTTTGATACTAAATATGTACTCAGATGTTCTTGGTTATTAACTCATTTAGCTGATTTTGATTGAGGAACTCACGAACTTCATCTAATGATAATCCTAGCTCTTTTGCTTCAAAAATAAGTGCCAACCATTCCTCATCGATGACTTCCATTTTTCTTTCTGTAATCACCATCGTTTTCACCCCTAAAATACATGTCGTATTCCAGGTAGCCCGGCCATCCTAGAAAGCAAATGCTCACCTTAGACCCTCGGCTTTGCGTCCCTATTTTTCAATAGGTTTGCCCTTTTCTGTTTCGAATGAACCACTCTCATCACAGGCAATCCAACCATCACCCAACTTACCTAGGCCTAAATACTTAATCGTTATCGATATGTTCATTATATATAGTCCATTTATAACAGGGTGTTGGATTTTGTCATTTTATTCTAATTTTCTAACATTTTTTTTTTACAAATAATTCTATAATCCTACAAAAAACTTCCAGAATTCTTACATTTCTAGGTTCGATAATAGAAAAAGGGAAGAAATCAACGTCGAAATTTTCACCCTTTTCCAAATAAGCCTTACTTTTTTAATAAACTAACAGAAATTAATCCCGCTTTTTTATGCGCAAAACATTTGTCTAAATTGTGACAAATAACATATAATGTAAACAACATATAAATATGCTTAATATTATTAATATTCCAATAAATTTGGGTGGTGAAGTTCCATGACCTTTATTCATGTCTTAAACTTCTCAATTCCGATTGCCTTTATGGTATTTGCAGGGTTTATGCTTGACCGAATATGCAAACCTGCAAAAACAGAAGAAAAAGCTGGCGAAGAGTGAACTTGTATAACTCCCATCGCGCAGCTTTTTTTATTTTAGCTTATTTTGCATCTTTAACTCATAATTTTTAAAAATAGAGGAATTCGTCTTTACCCCTCGTTTGGACATTAACTGATTGAAACGAATTAGTTTCTCATTCAATTTTCTTTGTAGGTTTTCTCTTTCACTTATTTCATCTGTTTTTTTAATTAAATCCTCAATTGTCATTAATTCCTGCCGTAAATGACTTTCGTCCTGTGTATAACCTGCATTTTTCAACATTTTATAAGCCATCCGCAGCTCCTCAGGAATTCCCGATAAATCCTCTAACTGCATTGGCTTACCGAGCCCTGGAAGATTTTCGAACTCACCATCTTTATAGGCTTTTTTAATACGGTCTTCCGAGACAATATGAAACATATCCATGCTAACGCCTCCTTTTTACCATATATCTAAGTTAATTATATCAATTTTTAATTTAGATTTAAAAGCTGCGCCTTTTCGTACAAGTAATTATTTCTATTCTGTTGGGGAATGCTACATGCATAAACGAAAGGAGTGTTAAGTTTGGCTCGTGGAGAACATTTTAACCACAAAAGAAAACACCATCCCGGTGAGTTTCCTCAGAATAGCCTTGCGGAAAAGCATGGGAAGGAAGCCATTGGCGATGAAGAATTCATTGTAACTCAAGAAGCATTTAAAAATAGAATTGAGGAAGATGGCGACCGCGGAGATACAGCCCGCATACTGCCAAATCAGACAGAGTAAAAAGGCGTGAGCAATTCACGCCTTTTTTACCTTTAATATGTTTCCTTTAAGCTCCTAACCATCTGTGAAAATTCAATATCTTTAAGCCACTCGGATGCCTTTTCAATATCTTTAGAAAATACACGGTCCTGAGTAATCGCAGGCACTTGTTCACGACCTTTTTCAAAAAACATTTTTGTGTGTGTTGCCATTTTTTCGATACCGCGGAATTCTACTGCCTGCATCGCACAAATCAACTCAATCGCAAGAACCTTTCTTGTGTTTTGTATGATTTGATAAGCATGTCTAGAAGCGATGGTTCCCATGCTGACATGGTCTTCTTGATTCGCAGATGACGGAATTGAATCCACGCTAGCTGGATGGGCAAGAGTTTTATTTTCTGAAACAAGTGAAGCAGCTACGTATTGCATAATCATAGCACCTGACTGCAAGCCTGGTTCAGGACTTAAGAATGGCGGTAAATCATTTAATTGCGGATTGATTAATCGCTCGATCCTTCTTTCAGAAATATTGGCTAACTCCGCAACGGCAATTTTCATAAAGTCCATGGCAAAAGCAATCGGCTGGCCGTGGAAGTTTCCTCCTGAGATGACCTTTTCCCCATCATCGAAGATTAACGGATTGTCTGTAGCAGCATTCATTTCAATTTCTAATTTCTCTTTTACATAATCAAGAGCCTGCCATGATGCTCCGTGGACTTGTGGGATACAGCGAAGAGAATAAGCATCTTGGACTCTAAGCTCGCCTTGCATTGTCGTTAATAAACTATCACTTAAATACTTGCGGATTCTTGCCGCCGTATCAATCTGTTGTTGATAACCTCTCGCCACATGTACTTCTTCGGCAAAAGCATCGATAATTCCATTTAATCCCTCAATTGTCATGGAAGCAATAAGTTCGCTTTCGTGTGCCAACTGTTCTGCCTCTAAATAGCCGACAACTCCCATTGCCGTCATTGCTTGAGTACCGTTTATAAGTGCAAGCCCTTCCTTCGCTTCAAGTGTAACTGGAAGGATTTCTTCCTGTTGCAGTGCACAAAGGGCATCTATACGATTTCCCTTGTAAAAAACTTCGCCTTCCCCGATTAAAACTAAGGCAAGATGTGATAATGGCGCTAAATCGCCGCTCGCTCCAAGCGATCCTTGCTGTGGAATGACAGGGATAATATCTTTATTTACTAATTCAATTAGCTTTTCAATAACAAGTGGTCTGATTCCTGAAAAGCCCTTTAAAAGTGCATTAGCTCGAAGAAGAACCATTGCTTTTGCTACAACCTCAGGAAATGGTTCGCCGACACCGCAGGCATGTGAACGAATTAAGTTAAGCTGTAGATCCTGGACATGGTCTTTGTCAATTAATACATCACTAAACTTACCAAAGCCTGTTGTAATTCCATAAACAACCTTTGATTCTGCTACAATACGTTCCACTGCTTCTCTGCTCTTTGCAGCAGCTTCCATACTTTGTTCTGAAGCGCGGACCTTTTGCTTGCGAAATAAAACATCCTTCATTTGCTCTAACGTTAAACTATTACCAGTAAGTGTAATCATTTTTCTCTCTCCTCTAATACTTTAGTATAATAAAGAAAGAGGCTGGATTCCTTTTCAGATTAGATAAGGAGTCCAGCCTCTTTTATGAATATAACGGAATATTGAACGATTTTTTTGTGATGCCTCATAGGTTATCATTCCATTCAAATGGATTAAAAAACTATTGTATTGATAATTATTGTATGTGATGTAAACCCTTACTGTCAATAAAATTTTCTGAATTTTAGCACGATAACACTTTAGCACGATAATAAATGAAAGGTAAAAAATTGATAAAAGGGCTATTCATAAAGATATTAAATCTTTGTGAATAGCCCCAATATTTGTGTGTTAATCCAATTTTAACCCTTTTAATGCTTCTGCCAATGCATTATTCAATGGTTCTTCATCTTTTTGTTGATTTTTCAAATACTTTTGTACAGTCCGTTTATCCACCTTGCCGCCGGTTTCTTTTTTGCGGCGAGCTTCAAAAGCAGATAGTTTTTCACGGTATCCACATTTACATGCAAAGATTTGTCCTTCGCCTTCACCGCGAAGCTCTAGTTTTTTATGGCATTGTGGGCAGCGTGCATTTGTGACTCGTGATACATTTTTACGATGACCGCATTCCCGATCTTGGCACACGAGCATCTTACCTTTTTTGCCATTCACTTCAAGCATTGGTTTTCCACAGTCCGGACAATTTTTTGTAGAAATATTGTCATGCTTGTATTTTTTATTACTTGTTTTAATTTCTGCAACGATTTCTTTTGTGTAGTTTTTCATTTCACTGATAAAAACGTCTTTTTTCAACTTGCCATGAGCAATCTGATCAAGCTTTTGTTCCCATTCAGCAGTCAAAGTAGGAGATTTTAGCTCTTCAGGGACTAAATCTAACAATTGACGACCTTTAGAAGTAATATGAATGTCTTTGCCGCGCTTTTCGATTAAGAATGAATTGAATAGCTTTTCAATTATATCAGCACGTGTAGCAACAGTACCTAAACCACCAGTTGATTTTAACGTTTCTGCCAGTTGTTTATTTTTTGTTTCCATATATTTCGTAGGGTTTTCCATGGCCGAAAGTAATGTTGCCTCATTAAATCGTGCAGGTGGATTAGTTTGACCAGATGTTTGGGCCATTAGTTTCACGATTAATGTGTCGCCTTTTTCAATGCGAGGTAAAATCTGTTCCTTTAGGTCATCTGCTGCATCGTCATCTTCAAAGCGATTTCCGTATACTTCTTTCCAACCAATTGATAAAATAGTTTTTCCCCTAGCAACGAAGTTCTCATCACCGATTTTCGCACGCAGCGTTAATTGCTCATACTCGAAAGCCGGGAATAATACTGCTAAGAATCGTTTTACAACTAAGTCATAAATTTTCCGTTCTTTATCTGTGAAGGCTGAGAAGTTTACATAGCTTTCTGTTGGAATAATGGCATGGTGATCTGAAACTTTGCTATCATCGACAAATGCTTTAGAAACTTTTATCGGCTTGCTTAAAATCTTATTCGTTAAAGGACGATATTCTCCTACCCCACATGCTCTCAATCGTTCTGGAAGCGTTCCTACAATATCTGAAGAAATGTATCGCGAATCCGTACGCGGATATGTTAAAACTTTATGTTGCTCATACAGCTTTTGCATAATGTTTAACGTTTCTTTTGCAGAGTAACCAAAGATTTTATTCGCATCCCGTTGCAATTCTGTTAAATCATAAAGTGCTGGGGAAAAAGACTTTTTCGGTTTTTTCTCAATTTCTGTTACAATCGCATTTTGTTTACCTATTCTTTTGACAATCGCATCGGTTTTTTCCTTCTCAAAGCTGCGACTATTCCCTTTTGCATCTTGCCAAGTCAGCTTTAAATTGTTCGACGTTTGGGCTTCAATGCCATAATAGGTTTGCGCTTTGAAATTTTTAATTTCATCCTCACGAGCAGCAATCATGGCAACAGTTGGTGTTTGAACACGACCGCAGTTTAATTGGGCATTGAATCTGGTTGTTAATGCGCGGGTTGCATTTAGACCAATATACCAATCCGCTTCTGAGCGGGCGACAGCTGAAGCATACAAATTGTCATAAGACTTGCCAGGCTTCAAGTTGGCAAAACCGTCTTTTATTGCTTTATCGGTAACAGATGAGATCCATAGTCGTTTAATCGGTTTATTGACTTTTACTTTATCAATAATCCAACGTGCAACTAATTCTCCCTCTCTTCCTGCGTCTGTAGCCACGATTATTTCGGTGACATCCTTTCTTATCAGTTGACTCTTAACGTCATTAAACTGTTTTCCAGTCTGCTTAATGACGGTCAATTTCAAACGATCAGGCAGCATAGGCAGGTCTTCTAAATTCCATGTTTTATATTTCACATCGTAACTTTCTGGGTCAGCAAGGGTGACTAGGTGCCCTAGTGCCCACGTTACAATATATTTATTACCTTCTAGATACCCATTTCCTTTTTTATTACAATTAAGTACACGTGCAATATCACGTGCAACAGAAGGTTTTTCAGCAATTACAACACTTTTTGCCATATTTAATACATCCTTTCAATTTCCATAAGTTAAATATAGCATACGTACAAAAATAATAATAAAACTGTTCCATTTAAGGGCTAGATTCTAGTATGATGAAATGGCATCAAAAATGGAAATGAGGATACAGCATGAAGATAAAGGATTGGGATCCAAATCTAAAGGTTCGCTTATTTAGTGAAGCCATGATGAACATTACTTTTTGGATGTTTTTCCCTTTTTTAACGATTTATTTTGCAGAAGAATTTGGCAAGAATAAAGCAGGATTATTGTTGGTATTCTCACAGATCTTTTCCGTGATAGCCAACCTGATGGGCGGATACTGCGCCGACCGCTTCGGACGTAAACGTATGATGGTTCTATCCGCCATCGGACAGGGACTTTCCTTTTTAGCATTTGCCATTGCAAGCTCTCCTTGGTTTCATTCTCCTTTGGTGGGCTTTCTATCGTTTGCCGTTGCAGGTGTTTTCGGTTCCTTTTACTGGCCTGCAAGTCAAGCGATGGTAGCCGATGTTGTCGACGAAAAACATCGCAGCAGTGTTTTTGCCATTTTCTATACATCTATTAATATCGCAGTTGTCATTGGTCCCATTTTAGGAGCTATTTTTTATGTCCATTATCGCTTCCAACTGCTGCTTGTTGCAGGCATAGTGTGTATTTTACTAGGTTTTATTTTAGCCAAATGGACGCGTGAAACGGCTCCCCTTCAAAAAACAGCAGAGCCATCTATAGATGGAAAATGGTATTACTTTTTAATCAACCAGTTAAGGGATTATTCTCTTATTGTAAAGGATAAAACCTTTCTATTATTTATTCTCGCCGGTGTATTGGCAGGACAGACGTTTATGCAGCTGGACTTATTAATTCCTGTCTATATAAAGGATGTTGTTAAAAATCAGAATCTGTTTTCATTTGGGGAATGGTCGTTTGTTGTCAAGGGTGAGCAGGCTTTTGGAATTGTACTCGCAGAAAATGGCCTCCTTGTGGCATTATTGACTGTTGTAGTAACAAAATGGATGGGCAAATATTTTGAACGAAACGTATTTGTACTTTCATCTATTGTTTATGCAGTATCCATTGTGATTTTTAGTCAAACTCACTTGATTTGGGGACTTATTTTAGCAATGGCCGTATTTACGTTTGCAGAACTAATGGGAGCTGGGCTTCAGCAAAGTTTTGTTTCTAAGCTTGCACCTGAACATATGCGAGGACAATATTTTGCTGCAGCAAGCCTGCGGTTTACCATTAGCAGGACGATTGCCCCCCTTTCGATTCCTTTGACCGTTTGGATCGGGTATGGCTGGACGTTTGTTACCTTGGTTATGTTAGCACTCCTAAGCAGCGTTTTATATTGGGTGATGTTCTATTCATTTGAAAAAAAATCTATAAAAGCTGGGGCCTGATTGGTCCCTTTTTTGTTGATATTCAAAAAATGTCCAAATAATTGTACTGAAATGTTCACAAATGCCCCTTTTAAAATTATAATCAATGTGTAAACGTTTTTATTTTATAAGGGCGGTGGAATCAATGGAATTATCGCAATTCATGGCTCCAACTTCATTATCAGGCATCATTACCTTTATCGTTTTATTTTCAGCAGGTGTTTATTTTAATATAAAAGTATACGGAAGCAAACTTCAGTAGAGATGAACATCTTTACTGTTTTTTTATGTTTAAATGCTAGCGGTTTCTTTTTCCAATTAAAAAAGCTACAATATATAGGAAGATTCTGAAAAGGAGACATACATATGAACGATTTCCAAAAGAACCTTGAAAAATATGCTGAGCTTGCTGTTAAGGTTGGGGTAAACATTCAGAAAGGCCAGACCTTGGTTATTGGTGCAACGTTGGATGCTGCTGAATTCGTGCGCTTAGTTGTCAAAAAGGCGTACGAAACAGGTGCCACCAATGTCGTCGTCAATTGGAACGATGATACGGTAACACGAACAAAATACGATTTAGCTCCAGATGATGCCTTTCTTGAGTATCCACAATGGCGTGCAAAAGAGCAGGAAGAGTTCGCGGAAAAAGGGGCAGCCTTTATGTCCATTATTTCCACAAGCCCGGATTTACTTAAAGGTGTCGATCCTGAACGGATTGCAAACTTCAATAAAGCTGCTGGTAAAGCATTGGCCAATTACCGAAAAGCTGCACAATCTGACAAGGTTAGCTGGACCGTCATTGCAGCAGCATCTCCAGCATGGGCTGCTAAAGTTTTCCCTGATGTACCAAGTGAGCAGCAAGTAGACAAACTTTGGGAAGCAATTTTTAAGGCATCTCGTGTGGATGTTGAAAATCCAGTGGATGCATGGAAAAAGCACGACGAAACCCTTCATGAAAAAGTACACTATTTAAATGAAAAACGTTACTCAAAGCTTCACTATAAAGCAACTGGCACAGACTTAACCATTGAGCTTCCGGAAAAACACATCTGGGTTGGAGCAGGCAGTGTGAATGAAAAAGGCTTTGAATTTATGGCCAATATGCCGACCGAAGAAGTGTTCACCGTTCCATTAAAAACCGGTGTCAACGGCACGGTTGCCAGCACAAAGCCGCTTAGCTACGGAGGAAATATCATCGATCGTTTTTCGATCACTTTTGAAAACGGAAAAATCGTTGGCGTGAAAGCTGAGGAAGGCGAAGAGATATTAAAACGCCTTGTCGATACAGATGAAGGCTCCCATTATCTTGGAGAAGTGGCGCTAGTTCCATTTAATTCGCCAATATCACAGTCTAACGTTCTTTTCTTCAACACCTTATTTGATGAAAATGCTTCTAACCATTTAGCAATCGGAAGTGCATATGCGTTCTGTATTGAGGGCGGAAAGCAAATGTCATCTGAAGAATTAGGAGCAAACGGACTTAATGAAAGCATCACCCACGTTGATTTCATGATTGGATCAGCTGAAATGGATATCGACGGCATTACTGCCGATGGAAAAGTAGAACCTGTCTTTAAAGCAGGAAATTGGGCTTTTTAAAAAGAAAAGCGGAAGCGCCTTGTCCAGGGGCGACAAGCATAAGACGAGCCGGCGGGAAGGTTGCTTTTTAACCTTCTCGACGGATTGGCTTATGACCTCGAGCCCCTAGGCGCTGTAGCTGGACAAAAATAAGTGGTGTCAGGCCCAGATGAAAATCTCACATGGTGCCTGACACCCTCTTTTTTATGGAGTAAAAATAATGGCTCCATCTTTTGCTTCAGAAACTTTTTCTCGCATTTTGTTAAGTTGCTCCATCGGATCCTGCAAGATGACCTTTCCTAACAAATTAATTAAGCCTAGTGATTTTAACAGGCCCTCTTCCCAGCTTTGAAGTTCTTTTGTCAGTGAGGTGTTACTTTGACAAACGTTATTCAGTGGAACTTTCTTGGCTATTGAATCATCAATTAAATCCAATGCCAGCTCTTTGGTGATAACCCCTTTTGCATCCACCATTCTTTCGCAAACTGTTTTTACAACCTTATCGACTTTTTCTGTCGTACCGCTAATAACTGGATCAAGTGGCTTTAAGACCGGATCAAGCGGTTTTACAACTGGCTTTAACGGCTTTAAGATAGGTTCAAGTGGTTTGGTTACTGGATCAAGAGGTTTCAAAATGGGCTCTAATGGTTTTGTCACCGGATCAAGCGGTTTGGTTACAACATCAATAACATCTTGAATGGGGTCTGTGACCTTTCCAATAGCTCCAGATGATTGATTTGTACTCGAACCATCTGTACATGTCAGAGGCAAATGCCCAGTAGAAATTTTTTCAATTTCTTTATCCAACTGATTCAATGGAATTAGACTTAAATCTTGAAGGATTTTTAGTTTATCAGGCTTTTCTGCTCCGGCATTTCCTGATAGGGTACTAAGGACCAACTTTTCTATGAAACTATCATCTGATTTCATATAATGGGCGACCATTACCACATCTTCCATCCCAATCTCTGGCAGGGACTCTGATGCATGGATGCAGGCTCCTTTAAAGGAAATAGCGGTAGTATCCACTATCATCCCCTTTACTGTGACCGGTCCATTCGCTTTTAAAGAGATACTAATTGGTCCCTTTCCGGATTCAACAAGTTTTGTTAGTCTCATTCCATATATAGTTGCCGATTGATATTGGATTCGAAGCATAGGCTTTTTATCGTTTTCAGAGGTTTCTTGTTTAACAATCGATGCCGTCATTCCTGAGCCAACCACTCGATCTGCCTCAATAATAAACCCATCCGTATCCAATTTCTCCGCAAATACACTGTTACCGAGAGAGCATACTGTTAAAAAAATGAGCGTTAGACTACAACTAAACAAGATAATCTTGCTTTTCCACCACATAGTAAGCTCCCCTTTAAAAATTGTGTACCGTTTCTTCTACACCACCAGAAGGTGAGACCTTTACTTTTGCTGGACCAAGGCGCCATGCTATCAGTAAGGCACCCCCAATGATGCCAAATAGAGTACCGAACAAAAAGCCACCTAGGGCGCCAATTACCGAAAGAATCGATAAAAATATCGTAAAGATTCCTAGAATTTTAGAAGCGTTCGGAAAAAATAATGCAATAATTCCAATTAAGGTAATTAAGCCACCAAATAGAAGCCCTATGATGGCAATCGATCCTGGAAGAAAAGTACTAAGATAAAGGTTTAATGGAACCCATAGAATCATTAATCCACTAAGTATCGTAAATATTGCTCCCCATAAGGGACGTTGCTTTCGCCATTTGACAATGCCCATATGCCTGCACTCCTATTTGTTGATTTTTTCTACCGTAAGTTTCATCCCATTCATATTAATGGTTTTCTGAAAGAGATAGTGTGTTTTTAATTTGGCATGCTCTAAAGTTATTTTTGTAGATTTTTGCTGGAACTGCTTCATCCAATCATCGCTATGCTTTTCCTGAAGCACTAAGTTCTCGAATTTTGCATCTGCCTGAATGAGACTGGCGTCATGCTCCAAACCGCTAATTTGGACTGGCTTAGATGCGGCAATTTTAACTCGAATCCATTCACCGCCAACTTTAAAATCCTTATACAATTGTAGATTGTCAATGGTTAAATTTTCGATGATATTCGTACCTTGCGGGGCCGAATCAGAAGTGCTTGTTTCACCCATTTTTGGATAGAAGGTGTACCCATTTCCTACAAGTTTGTCAAACTCTACATAGAAATCACCAACCCCAGCAATCGGAACAGCATACGCTACACCTGATACGCCAAAAGACACTAACAGTAATGCTAACGTCAAAATACCTGCACCTAGCGCTGACCAAAAAACCTTTTTACTTGTTGTCCCCTCCACAAGTTGAACTGGACTTTCCATCATAACCCCTCCTATTTTTCCGAATCTTATAAAAAATCTTTCTTTCATTAACCTTACTATCCTTGGTTTACTAATACAATTACGGAAAATATCGTGAAATGAATAGGAACCCGACAAATGTCGGGGTACGTTTCCACTACGGACATATTGGAATATTTTCCTTCGAATGTTTTATTTAAGGAATGTTTTGGAGGTGGAAGGAAATGGAGCACAAAGTGGAAGCGCTTTTACTGAAGGGCCTTGATCTCCTGATTGAGCACCGAGAGCCATTTTTGAAGGAATGGAAAGAGCTTCTGCCTTCATTAAAATCCCGAAATGATAGTTTAGTTGATGAATTTGATAGTATGATTGAGATTGCCTTCCAAAAAGTCATAAATGAAAAGCCGCTACGAATAGACTCTCTAATTCTTTCATTGCTGACCGAGTGGCAAAAACGTTTTTCTAGTAAATTTGATGAAAATGAAACAATCTTTCTCGTGACAACGATTGAAAATATTTTTCATAAACTGGCCGCTGCCAATCCTTCCTCGAACTTTTTCGACCATCAGGCCATCCAAGCGTTTTTTGCAAGAATGCTTGACCAAGCGTTGTTAACTCAGGATACGGAGAATCTAACGGAGAAATGGATTAAAATGATTATGGCTGCGAACATTCTCCCAATGAAATGGGTTGCAGTTGTAAAAAAAGAGCAAAACGATTTTCAAATTGATTGTGTGGTTTGCACTAAGATTCAGGAAACGGACAGCCATTTAATTGAAATGTGCTCAGGATTAAAATCTGGGGAAATTGATCATCTTTCACTAGCCATTAAAAGGCTAATGGGTGCAGGCAAAGATGATGGGCAAATCCTTAAAATCCCATGTTTAAATGAAATTCTTCTTGTTTGCCTGGAGGATAGCGAATTTGATATCAGTGAGCAGCAAATCGAGTTCATTCGTGATATGTATTTACGTCAATTAAGGCTTTATCATCTTGAGAAAAAAATAGTCTGGAAGGATGCTTCCCTGCTTTTTTTACAGCACTTGCTATGTTCCCGTAATGCAGAAGATGCAGTTAAAGCGATTACAAAAGGGTTAGTGGATTATATGCCCTTCAATCGCTGTGCTCTATTTTTATATAATCATTACGAGGATACAGGGATAGGCGTTTCTGGGTATAATGTCAACATCCCTTCGGTGCAGCAAATAAAGGAGGAGGTTTTTGAGCTCTCCTTAATTCAGAAATATTTACTGCCCCTGATTCAATCCCAGCCCCTTTATTTTGCCAATGCGGCAGAGGTTTTGCCGAAAAAATATGTGCAAGAATATAAGCTGCGCTCTTTAGTGGTACTGCCAATATTTGCTCCATCAAAAAGCAGATTACTAGGAATTGCCCTTTTAGACCAGGGAGAAGATTCAGAGTTTGTTGTTTCGTCGCAAACCCTGGCCACCCTGATTAAATTTGGCAGATATGCAGGGGAATTAATGTATTCCATCTGGGATGAGGCGATACAAAAATTTGGCGGTTCTGATTGCCTGTTAACACAGCGGGAAAAGGAAGTTTTGAAACTGATCGCAAAGGGTGCTTCTATTAACGAAGCAGCAAAAGAACTTCATTTAAGCAGTTATACCGTTCGCGACTATGTTTCAGTGATTATTCAAAAATTAGCCGCTAAAAACAGAACGGATGCCGCGGTAAAAGCGTTAAAAATGAATTTAATCTCCTAAAAAAGAGCAGCTCCATTTCGGATGCTGCTCTTTTAGTGATTAGCGGTTATCCATTTTTTCAGGATATAAATCGTGGTTCATCATCCGGTAATCGGCCATTTGCTCATACTTTGTCCCCAGTTTCCCGTAGTTGTAGTAAGGGTCAACTGGGAACACTCCAAAACACGAGCCATTTCCTTTGACTGATTTTCTTTTTTCTCCTCATAAGCATGAAAAAATCTCTTTCTGTTTCATTCATTTGATCCACCCCCTCACTAATATTCATCTGGTGAAATTTTTATCTTATTGGAATCTTCACTTAATTCAAGAATTGTTGAGCTATTGTTAATTCCATGTAAAGAAACATGCCTATGTATTCTTTCCCCCTGTACATCTAATAAAATTATAGTAGTAAATATATTCTTAGGGGGTATCATGTGATATGGCTAATCTAAAAGATAAATTTACTATTGAAGACATTAAAGAGTTAGACAAAAGGCTTAATAGTATTTATTATCGTGCTACACATGGAATCACTTTAACAAGTTCAGGGATTACGGAAATTCAATTATTGAACATAATAGACAATCTATGCAGAGCATCTGGTATGCTATGTGACGTAATTGAACAACAGTTAGAAGGAAATATTGAAACAGTCGATCCTTATGGATACATTATTCGTAAGATTGGTACTGCTGAAAATGGGATTGAAAATTTCTTAAAGGTTAAAAAAATCGACTTATATTAATCTCACGGAAGCCAATATAAAGGCTTCTTTTTTGATTCACCACCTTCCGATTAATCTAGGTCGTTATCAGACTTATTTGTTGTTAATCTGAATGGCACAAGTGTTTTACGCTATTTACCCCTTCAAAACGTTCAAATGCTTCCAGTGAAATGAATAGGAATGTTTGTGAACGTATTAGTTGAATTTGTTATGTAATGCTTTTTATAAACAAAAGAATGGGATGTAGAATTGACGGATATTATTAGGAATTATACTGTCAAAAATCTTATTGTCTACGATTAATTTTCTAAACATTCTACATTTTAGCGAGAATTTCTCTATTGGCAAATAGAATATAATTTTAATTTCAAAAAGAAAAACCACTAAGTTGTCTTAGCATTCATTTATTCAATACCTCTCAATTTCCGCTGATTTGCTTACCAATTTTCGATTTCCTTGAGAAATAGCAAGTAAAAAGCAAAACTCGCCATAACATGAAGTGACCCCAAAAAGTTAGACATTTTATTTTTAGGCAACCTCTTGGGTTTCCCGACTCCCCCCTTATATGAACGATATTTTTTCATACGAACAATGCATTTTAGGCCCAGCACTTTCATCAATCGCTGGACTTTTTTATGATTTATCGTATGCCCCTGATTCTTCAATTCATCTGTAATACGACGGTATCCATAGCGCCCTTTATGTTCATGATAAATAGACTGAATCAATGTTTTTAATTCAGCGTCTTTATCCGGACGATCAAATGTTTTAATCCAGTAATAATATGTACTTCTTTTAATGTCAGCGAGTTCAAGTAATGCACCAACAGGAAATTCTAGCCTTAGTTCAAAAACTACTTTCGCTTTGTCTTGCTTTGTGATTTTTCCTTGCTTTGAACTAAGGCATTCAACTTTTTTAAATAAGCATTCTCCATACATAGACGTTCTAATTCATTTTGAAGTGCTTTTATCGATCCCTCTGCTGGTCCTTGTTTTTTTGATATTTTTTTAATCTCCTTTTTCATAGACGGTCGCCCCTTTTCTTTTGGTTGTAGGGCATCAAATCCTTCTGATTCAAAGGCGATTTTCCATTTTCGAAGTGTAGCACTAGATGGGATATTGAAGATCACCGCTGTTTCCCTGATAGACGTCCCATTTTCATTCATGTAATTTAGTACGTCTAGTTTATTCTGTGCTGGGTAGGATGTATAGCGTTTTACAAAAGCATTTTCCCCAAATTGTTCATAGTGTTTAATCCATTCGTTCAATAAACTATGGTGTACACCGATAGAATTCGCAATTGTTCTTAATCCGTCATTACCATTTAAGTATTCTTTAACTGCTTTTAATTTGTCCCCAGGAGAAAATTTCACCATAACAAAAACTGCACCTCCAACTGTTAGTTATGTCTAACAATTGGGGTGCAGCCCACATTGGTCGACTCATTTTACTTGTGATCGTTTTTCATTCGCTCAGTTGCTCCTGTCGTTTCTTTGCCCTGATAAGCTCTTGCTTACGTTGGTGCAACAAGAAAAAAGGATCGCCGCAGCCATCCCATTCTTAAACTCTTGCACCCGTTAGTCATCAATGTCAGCATTACTATAACCATAAATATAAAGAATACTGTTTTTTTAGCAATTTGATCACTCACACTTAAATTCTTGCATCACCACTGTCTTCCCGGATCGCCTGCCATAGTATTAACGGTACCCCTAGGGTAAAGTACGGAATAGTGGTCCATTACCGGGTCCTGATTGTTATTTGAAGGATGAGGAAATACTAACAAAATCTTGTATTCCGAACTTACAACATACCCTATAATTTCCTCACCTTTACTTTTTGCATCATATGCCGGAGTTCCATATGCTTTCTTCACCATAGAAAGTGATAATTCATTTAATTCCTTATCAAAGGATCTCGCCTCGAAGATCTGCTCCCCTTTGTTGAAGCCAAATACCACATTGTATTTCGAAAATACAGCATAATTCCCTTTAGCTCTAGGTACCCAATCGACCTTATCCGGATTTCCAAGCTTTTTCTCTGCTTCTTCTATAACTGTAGTTTTAACAGGAAACTCAGAATTTATGATTTTACCATGCTTTGCCAATTGCATAATACTTGCAAGAAGCTTTCTCTGAATGCTCTCCTGAGATGATGAAGTAGCAGAATTGTTATTCGATGCTGACGCAGCAGAGTTGTTATTCGATGCTGACGCTTGGCTTGTATTATCTTGTGTTGCATTGCTTTGTGATGCTTGATCTTGCGATGTTTTATCCACTGACGGAGTAGAATTAACATTAGAACTATTTGTACCATTTGTACCGCTGTTGTTATTTTGGCTACCCCCTGTACTGACTGATTTAATGGTACTTGAGCAGCCTACCATAATTGTAAGAAATACAGCTAAAACTGCACATATTACCGAACTTTTTTTGAATCGTGTAATCATAATAATTCTCCTTTTATTGTATTTACTTGCAAATCCTAATGCCCCGGTAATGCCCCTTTTTTCTGAGTATAATCTAAGCATATTGATCATAGTCTGACCGTATTTTTTGACTTCTTCTGTCTTTAAGGTGTTGAGGACAGCCGCATC
The DNA here is from genome assembly GCF_050477905.1 of Neobacillus pocheonensis. Taxonomy (NCBI): domain Bacteria; kingdom Bacillati; phylum Bacillota; class Bacilli; order Caryophanales; family Bacillaceae; genus Neobacillus; species Neobacillus pocheonensis. Next base: position 105,117 of record NZ_JBCNAD010000019.1, read on the forward strand.
ACAAGCCAGCTCACAGTCTTGTTTTATCTGATTAAGTGAATACCAGATTAAGGGATTAAACCAATATATTGCTTTAACAAACATAAGCAAGGTGTTTACCACTAAATCCTTGTTCCTAATATGAGTTAATTCATGGCTGAGTATAAACCTAAGCTCTTCCGGGTTTAATTTGTCTATAAGCTCCTCTGGAATTAAAATTTTAGGACGTATCACCCCGTAAACTGCAGGCGATTTCGAGTAATTATTATAAATAATTTTCACCTTCGAATTTACTTTAAGCCTTGATTTTTCTGCTTCAAGAATTTCGATTAAGTCTTCTCTTTCACAGCTTGAGCACTTTTTCAATTTAGCCATCATCAAGATATTTACACATAGAATAAACAGTAAAGCTGATGAAACACCTATTATCCACAGCACAGCCGCAGTATCATAATTAAATATAGCCCCTTTAGTACTAGGATCAGCTAATGCCTTACTAACCTCTTTCGGCGGTGTATTTCCGGTTTTAATAGAACTGTTTGAAATTATGTTGGGAACATATTGCTCTGCTATAAAATTAATTTCAAGTTCCTTCTGCTTATTTGGAATAAAATTCAGCAAGCTTATATGACTTTGAATGCCTATTGGGAGTATTAGCCTAAGTACAAGCATAAACCAAATATAATAATGAAGCCTTGCGCTAAGCTTTTGTCTAAAAATTGCCTTAATGGCAAGTATCCCTAAGGCTAAAATACTGCCCATAAGTGACAGTAACAAGACTTCTTTAAATACTGCAGATAAAACCATGCTTCAACACCTGCCTTTTACTCATTCATTTTTTTATCAAGCAATCTTTGAAGTTCTTCTATTTCTTTTTCAGAAATCTTCTCATCCTTTATAAAATTGGCGAGCATAAGGTGGAGAGAACCATCGTATACCTTTTGCATAAACGACCTTGTTTCTTCTCGTATAACGTCTCTTTTATCTACCAAAGGATAGAACTCATACTGAGGCATCTCCTTATTCACACCTAAAACTCCCTTTTTTACCAGTCTGCTTATTAATGAATGAATTGTTTTCGGACTCCATTCCTTATTAGAACTTATTGCCTCTATTATCTTCGCAGCAGTTAATGGAGCTTCTTCCCATAACACCTTCATTACTATCCACTCTGCATCAGATATTTTGCGATCTATTTTCTTCATCTTTCTTCCTCCATCCTACAAGTGTAATCTTCGTTTATAGATTACACTTGTAGGATGGTGTTGTCAATAGCTTATTTGCCTACAAAAATACAAAAAGTATTCAGGCAAAGCCTGCTTAGACGCGGGTTTATAGCGAGCTTATAAGTGTGCTTACCTACGAAGATTTTCTTTCCATTAAATTTGTTCATAAGCCAGCCAGATACTGGAACTGCAATCGCAAGGGTTAAAACCTAACCTGTAATGGACCATTGGATGGTATCTAATGTCGTGTTGAAATCGTTAGTTAGTTTGTCGATGTCGATCTTCACCATAGTTGAGTCAAGCATTAGAGCAACTGCTCCAACTGCAAACAGCCCAGGCAGCCGACATATCTAGGTACCTATACAGAAGAAATATTGACTCAGTCTACGTTTACTTGCCTGAAACATAAAAAACCCCGACTTCCATTTATAAGAAAATCAGAGTTTTTACTTTAAAAAAACTATTGCTTAAACACAATTATTTAGAATTTAAAGCACCAACTACAGGATTTGGAACATAAGGTTATCTGTCTTTCTGACTATTTTCAATGCCTTTATTGCTACATCATAAATTTCCCGACCGGCATCCCATTTTACAAAAGAACGAAATAAAGAAGCCTATAGCACGATACAAAGCTATAGCCTTCTTATTGTTTTATTCAAAGCTTACATATATGATAACTAAGTCCTTATGAAAGAGTTAACCACACAATACAAAACGCTATCTTTTTATATGATAACCTCGTTCATATTGTTTCGGTACATTTAACTGCTTGCTACGTAATTCAATAGCTGCATGGGTTGACCAATATGGATCCACTAGCATTCCACGGGCAATTGCCACCAAGTCTGCATCTCCATTCCCAATCACTGCCTCCGCTACAGCAGGTTTCTCCAGCATTCCTACTGCAATTACCGGAATGCCGACCTCCTCACGAATCTTACGGGCAAAAGGAACCTGGTAGCCTGGGTAATTTCCTGGCTTTCTTTCACCTGGAATTCCTTCACCACCGCTACTCACATGAAGAATATCAGCACCTGCTTCTTTATAGGCTTTACTTAGCATAATGGCATGATCTAAATCGTAGCCCCCATCAGCGTATTCTACTGCTGTGATACGGACAGATAGAGGCATGTCAGATGGTATTTCTTTTTTAACAGCTTGAATAACCTCTCTTCCAAAAAGGGAAAGATCCTCACCGTATTGATCATCACGTTTATTCGTAAGCGGTGATTGGAATTGATGAATCAAATACCCGTGCGCAGCATGAATTTCAATCATGTCTACCCCTGCTTTCACTGCCCTTCTTGCTGTATCAACAAACAACTGAACCATTTCCTTTACTTCCTCGGTGGATAAAGCACGAGGAGTTTTATAGCCCTCATCAGGGAATTTTATAGCCGATGGGGCAACTGGATTAGCAGCATCCTCTGCTTTTCGTCCGGCATGGGCAATCTGTATGCCTATTTTTGTACCATAGGCATGGACCTGGTCAATAATTCTTGAAAAGGCGGGAATTTGGTCATCTGACCATAAACCAAGGTCATAGTTTGTAATTCTTCCATCAGGATCTATATCAGTCATTTCCATGATGATTAGACCAGTCCCTCCTATGGCTCGGCTGATGTAATGAACATAATGCCATTCGTTAGGCTTCCCGTCCTTTTCAGTAACCGAGTATTGGCACATCGGAGCCATAACAGCCCGATTCTTCAATTTTAAAGATTTCAGTTCAAACGGTGAAAATAACTTATTACTCATTCCTTTTCATCTCCAAATAATTTTTCGTTTTTTGGGACAGCTTTGTCTGTTCTCTTTTTTTCCTAACATATCATTTAAAAACATCCGTGTGAATTATGAAAAATTATCAAATATCTCTATAACCCTAATGAAATATATTTAGTTTCTAGATAGTCTTCAATTCCATATTTTCCGCCTTCTCTTCCTAAACCACTTTCTTTGTATCCTCCAAAAGGAGCTTTTGCTGTAGAAGGTACTCCAGTATTTAATCCTACTACTCCATAATCCAATCTACCTGTTAGTAAGATTGCTTCGTTAATGTTTTCAGTGAACACGTACGCTGCAAGACCAAAGGACTATTGTTGGCTCGATCATTTACTTCGTCTAACTCTTTAAATGTAGCAATTGGAGCTACAGGTCCAAAATTTTCTTCCACCATACAAAGCATATCATCAGCGATAGCGTTAATAACCGTAGATTCTAAATAAAAACCTTGTTCTTCCATAATTCTTTTACCACCCGTAAGAACTTTACCACTTTTTTAACAGCATCTTCTATAAGCTCAAATAATCATTATTACTTGCCCAATCCTCATCATCAACTTCCCATTCTGTTGAACCTGTAATATAAGGTTGAATACCGTCTTCACGAATGATGTTAAGCAGGACCCATCATAGAGGAAACAGTTGTTACCCCATCTCGTTTATCTATGATTATTTGCATCTATTCGACCAATAATCGTCCTCTAATAAAGCTAACCAGTAGAAAAATAATTGGAAAACCGATCATGAAAATTGGGAAAATGAATTTAATCCAAACAAAATTAGTATAATCCAACATTCCAAAGATATTTGCAGGTACTAAGGAAATAGTGAAAATGACGGGTGCAGCAAATCCGATCATTACCCGCCAATTTTTGATACCAAACAATTGTGCAGTTCCATAGCTATTGATGAACAAGTAAATGGACAACTTTACGAATACACTAAAAATCCAGATGAACACGATCCAGACATCCAGATTTTGAATAAATTCTAGATAATTAATAAATCGAACCATACTAAAATACGGAAAGACTAAGGTTGAGCTGATATTTATTCCAAATGTTGTAATAATCATAACCGCCGTGAAAATTGCGATTAATGATGGAGTGCCAATTGCCAATAGCGTCGGCTTTAGGAGTTTTTGCGGGTTCGTAATAAAAGGCGTTAACATCATGATCATCATGGACTCTCCTAGGAAGGATGCATTCGCCAGTGAACCCTTTAAAATGTTTATTACTCCAGAATCCGCGTATACAGGCAAAAGAAGAGTCGGGTGAATATTAGATAAATTTAATGCAAAAGTAATGACAATGCCAACCAGAAGTAAAGGTCCGGCCATTTCACTGAATCGGGCAATAGCTTCGACGCTTCCTGCGTAGTTTATGTAGATCTGCAACCATAAGAGCCGCGATAATCCATATCGGCGTATCGTGAAATAGAACTTGATTAATGAAAAAAGAAAAGATTCTTAATATATCGGCTGATACCGAAAACCACATCAAAATATACAACACACCTATTAGTTTTCCAACCCACTTTCCAAAAATCCTTTGTGTAAACTCCACCAGCGTATAGGAAGAATGCAACTGACTGACTCGAACTACAATCAGCGTCACGACTAGTCCAATGACACCGGCAACTATAAGTGAGATCCAAGCGTCCTGTTTAGCAATTTCGATTGTTGGCGATAAAGTCAGCCAAATACTCATCGAAATTTCTAACGTCGTGAAAAGCCAAAACAATTGCCATGTTGAAATTTTCATTTTCTTTCTCCTATCCCTGGGACTGGCTTTCCTATATCCCCTGTACTCTGAATTTTTAATTTGACATCCACCGATACTTCAAGCGTCGGGAATATTTGATCCCATTTGTTTCGAATTTTTTTCCAGTAGTAAGGATGTTCTCTATGAAATTCTTCACCGAATCCAAACACGTCCTGTCCATACTTATGCTGAATTTTTTTTATTGTAGCTTCTACTTGCCTTTCTTTAATTTCATTAATTTTGCGTTCTAACCGGATGCGTTCGGCGGATACCGAAAGGTCAATATCCGTATTATTTTCAAGCAACCTCGCAGTTCCCACCAGTTTCAAATGGGCTTTCAGTTTATTGTTTTTAAATTCCGTGTGAACGTATCTTTTTAAGTTGGATTCATACATAGATATACTACCTTGCCCTGTTTCTTCAGTTACGAATCGATTCTTTAAAGTCCCTTTTATCCAAAACAATTCTAGAGATGCTCTCTCGCTTACTTTTCCAACCATTTGCAAATTTTTATTAAATATAGCAACGGATTTAACATCGAAGGATTCGTGTTTCTCTTGCTTATTTTTTGGAGAGATTTTGATCATCGGCATGGTAGGCCGAATGCCATCCCTTCCTACATCGAGTAAGACATCCCGTAAGGCAGTGTCTCCTAATCGACTAAATCGGTCTTGATCAACGGCTGCGATCGCGGAGAATGGATTGAACGGACTGTTGATATTTATTACATCCTTTCCTTTACCGTTATCTACTACAAAAATATCTGTCCGCATTCGAGTATCAGTATTTCGCGTAAATTGATCCATAACATCGGTTAGCCCCTTACGTGCCATCTTTTCTCCAATAAAAATGGCCCTGCGATGGCCAAGAAATACTTTGCGGGGAAGCTTGTCTTGAATTTTTTGCTCCAAATCTAAGATGGAAGATCCAGTTGCAGTTACCACGATATTCGCCCTTTGCCCTTTTCCCCCGCCTCCTTTGGAGATATTCATTTCGGCGGGAATTGCGATTTGAGCGCTTTTTTCAAGTTTGCCGCTATCCGATAAATCAAGGGCAGATCCTATCCAAAAAGCGTAATCGTTTATTTCATTCCTGTCCCAACATCCAGTAAGCAACAACACCAGCATTAAACAAATGACTGAACAGCAAATTTTCTTCATTGTTTTCGTGGTGCCGAACTGAACCGTTTATTCATTCTTATCAGCGTGTCCTTCCAGAAGTTTGGTCCAATAGGAGCAACCGGTTTTAAATATGGTATGCCGAACGACTTAAGTGTCACAAGGTGGATCATGATAAAAATAATCCCTATCGCAACTCCGTACATCCCAAGGAATCCCCCTAATATCAGCAAAGGGAACCGCAGAATGCGAAAGGGCAAAGCCAGACTATAGTTGGGAAAAGCGAATGAAGCAATACCAGTACCTGCAACAATCATTACAATAGGAGCAGAAATAAATCCAGCTTGGACGGCTGCTTCCCCAATAACCAATGCGCCTACGATACTCACGGCTGAACCGATCGCATTAGGCAATCGAAGACCAGCTTCCCGCAATCCTTCGAACATAAGTTCCATTAACATAGTTTCAATTACGGTCGGAAACGGAATACCTTCTCTAGACGCTGAAATACTTAGCATAAGAGCAAGCGGGATCATCTGAGGATGGAACGTCGTTAGCGCAACATATAGGGAAGGAAGCAAGCAAGACAAAATTGCCAGCAAGATCCGCAAGAGTCTGACTGCGGATACGTATAAAAAGCGTTCATAATGGTCTTCCGCCGCTTGAAAACCTGACCAAAATGTCATTGGCAACAACAATGCTTTGGAGAACCGTCAACGATAATGGCTACTCTTCCTGCCAATAAACTCGCTGAAACGGTGTCCGGACGTTCTGTATTTTGGATTTGAGGGAATAGGGATAAAGTCTTGTCTTCAATAAATTCTTCAATATAGCTGGAATCCAACAGTTGATTAGTGCGGAAAGCATGAAGTCTTCTTGTAACTTCTTGTAGTAATTCGGGCTTGACCTTATCTTCGATATATGCAATGACAAATTCTGTATTGGTCAACTCGCCAGATTGATGGCTTTCAATCTTTAGTTTCGAATTACTTATTTTTCTTCGAATCATACTTAAATTTGTTTTTAGGTCTTCGGTGAATGCCTCACGTGGACCGCGTATCGATGCTTCATTTGAAGGTTCATTGATCGAGCGTTGTTTAAAAGTAGTCAGATCTGCTAAGTAAGCATAAGGCTTCCCGTCTAGAAAGATGGCTGTACTGCCCTTCAGAACTTTTGCTACAATTTCTGATAAGCGAACTACAATTTTATACTGTTTCAGTCGGTCAAAATCACGACTAATCATACATGCCGAAATAATCTGTTCTAATTTGTTCGAATCGGTCAGTTCTTCTATATATACGAGCAGAATGTCAGAGTGATCTGATAGTTTCAACGGCCGAAATACGATATCAGCGCAGTTACGAAAAATGTATCGCAACGCATCATGATTGATGTTAACTTCTTCACTTATATCTACGGGAATACTTGGTTCCATTCTGATCACCACCTTTTTCGATAAATCAGTATATATTTTGAGTGGAACTATATTGCTTTATTCATAATCACACTAAGAAAGACTGTCGCAGCAATTTGCTCCTTTTTGTCCGAATTTCTATTAGAGAATCCAACTTGTTTAGAACAAAATTCTTAATATCTTTCTGATATCTTCTTTTTCGAGTGGAAGCCTAAATGCCATTAATTATAAGAAGATGGTAGTAAACCAATCGGATCCCAATCATTAACAATCTTTTTAACTAATTTAAATAATTCATTGTATTTCTCTTTTAGTTCTTTATTTGACAATAAGAACCTCTCCCTTGAGAAACAATATTCTAATTCCTTCTTTAACTAAACTGCTTACGTAAGTGGAATAAGAAAAAGAGCCGCAGCAACGACCCTTTGTAAAACTCAAGCACCCGTTACTTTAAGTGTAGTTCTTCACACTCTAACCCGTTACATAAAAGCGACTGCTCATTATAAACATTCACCACTGAAAAAAAACTTCTTGGTTCTGCTCTTCTCGACCTAATGGAGCCTTTAGGCAACCATTGTTATCCTATCATCCCCCTTGCTTTCATCATCCCTTTCACTTTTATATTCCCTATATTACGATGGGGGCAAGTTTTGCTGTACCCCTCCAGGCATTGATCCTGTAGCAAACCCTTTTGGGAGATAAGGCGACAGCAGTCGCTTTATCTCTCAGAACATCCTTTAGTTCTTCCCTAAAGTATATGTATAATAGAAAAAAAGCCCTCAAATTTCAAGGGCTTTGAAGAGTGGAGAAAACTACGGTAGCGACATTCACTTTTCTAGCTCGATTGTCTAGCCCAAACGTACTTGATGGTTTTACGGCTCGTCAATTTCCTGTGTGACTGTAGGAAAATATTTTTTAAATATTTTCGGCTTTCGGCTGATCAATTACATCGGGGTCAATATAAGTTGTAGCATTTACCCCAGTATTTACTATCACTGCTCCCCCTGTGTTAAATGCTCCGGAGCCAGCAGACGCCTTCGAGTGATTCTTAGGTGTTAAAACCGAGGAATCACCGAATTTGACAACAGCAAATGTAGTGACGTTATCAATTTGTAATGGTCCAAGAATAGTTACAGGCATTAGTAACAACCTTTCATTTAAAATTACTTTTATATATTTCCGACAATCGGCTGATCAATTACATTTGGGTCAATATAAGTTGTACTGTTTATAGCCGTATTTGTCATAACCCAAACCGCTGTGTTAAATGCTCCGGCTCCAGCAGGAGTCTTAGATGCATTTTTTGGTGATACAACAAGGCTATCACCAAATTCGACTACACCACTTGCACTGATGGTGGTAATTTGTATGGGGCCAAAAATATTTGCAGGCATTTGTAGGTATCCTTTCATTTAAGTTTATTTCAATATATGCTCTTATCCCTGTTCTTGTTCTTGTTCTTCTTCTTTAGAGGTACTGCCCAAAAACAAGAGATACCATAGAACATAATAAACCTAATAGACATACATTAGAGTATAAATTGTTAAAGGAAGTTGACTAAAATGGGATTTGACCGAGATAAAATTGATATAGGGGAAATTACAGGAGGAGTCGTTAATTTTAACGGTGCTCTAGTTATTTCTCCCAAATCTGCTTCAAAATCTGCCCTTGGAGCAGGTGCAGGAAACACTGCTGTTTTCAGTTTTACTAGTACTGCTGCAAGTGCAACGAATACAATAGATTTTGATGTAATTGATCAACCAGTTAATGGCAATATCTAAAATAAGCGGAAAAAGATAGTGCAATAAGCAAAGCCGGAACCTGTTAGTGAGCAGGAATTCGGCTTTTTTTTGTAAAAAATGGATTAGCGTTGATCCGTATTTTGCTACCTATACATAAAGCAAAAAATTCCAATCTAATTTTACTGGGAATTTGATGAGTGGATTGCGGAGAGGGTCTTTTAATAAAGTACCTTTTAGCCTATCAGTTATACAGACTCCGAATTAACGGTATAACAATAGTTGTTGCGTCCTATTGTATACTACACCTAGGGAATATTAAACCTATTTGTCAGGCATTTCTACAGAATTAAGAACAGGTAAGTACAAGATGAGCAGGCTAGTGCTGGAGCACATAAGGGAACCTGCTTCTTGTGCTAAACTGCCCCGTTCGTATTATAAGTTAGCCAGAATGCTAAATATTTCTGGTTGACCATTTTTTATTTGGTCTTATTATATCAGTAGCCAGGGTAGAACGTAACTGCCCGTGGGGCTTCGACCCCGTCAGCTAAACGGTTCGCCCCCTACTTGTAGAAACATGATTGAGGCTGGTTGGGACTTAGATCTCGTATAACAATCGAAGCTGTGACACTGCATGGAGGAATTAAGGGGTACTGGCAAATTACTAGATCCTAGTGTATTCGAATCTGGTAAGTTTACAGCCACCAAAAACCGAATCACCAAAAGAGGATCCAGTAGGCTTCGTCACGCCTTATATATGGCTGTTCGTTGTGCGATTCGTGACTGTCGCAAGAGCAAAACAAGCGATGAGATCATTCCTCGTAATAAGAAATTACGAGAGTTCTATGATAAGAAACGTGAAGAAGGAAAACCCTTTAAAGTAGCTGTCATTGCTTGTGTAAATAAGCTCTTACATTGAATATTTGCCCTTTTAAAGAATAAAACAATTTTCCAAGATATAGCTTAAAACCTATATCTAACTAAATAACACAAAACCTTCCAAAATTAGTCTAACGGAAGGTTATTTGGCATGCACATTTTTAGTATAGCATGGGATATTTTAAATTTTTATTGAAAAATATTGACAAACTATTAGCTGGTTTAGCTTAATAAGTTCTAATAAAAAAAGCGTTAATCCTTCTTGGATTAACGCACCCGTTCGCCATCCATGAAGCGCAAAATCGGCGCTTCACCACAAAGAATGAAAATGTATTGTCCATACTGCTTCTAAGGCTGGGAGAGGAAGGTCGATAAATTATGGTGCCTTTGAGCCCATCCGTTAGTCTGACTCCAACGACCACGGTGCACCACAAACTGTCGCTCCCTTACGGGAAGCACTCATGGTAGATTAATCCTAATTCTGATTGTTGCACCAGCCTCCAATTTTCAAGCCTAGAAAGGAAGATTTCAGTGGATGTTATCATTGAAAGAGCATGTGGATTAGATGTCCATAAGGACAATATCACTGCTTGTATTATGACTTCTCAAGGAAAGGAGATTCAAACATTTTCTACTAAAACGGTTT